>JAGYMT010000115.1 GCA_018400335.1 Kiritimatiellia bacterium
TTGCGCCGCCGCCTGAAAAAGCACGGAGCTTGGCTTCCCGACGCCGGCGATGCCGCGCCGTAGCAAGCGGGCTTGGAGTTTGCTATACACCGTGCAATTATCCTTAAAAAAAGGTAACTACTCGCTTTCTACTTAGCAGGTAGGGACGGACAGCCGTGTCCGTCCGAATTCGGCGGGACAAGGCTGCCCCGCCCTACCGGCATACAGGTTTAACCCGACTTGATGAACCATGTCTGCTTTCGGTATCCGCGAGCATCGCAAGCCTGATGTCCAAAAAAGTTCGCTATTTGCCGGCAAAAGGCCAAACTACAAGTCCGCGCGCGGGCTTGCCGCGCCGTAGCAAGTGCATGTAGAAAGAGCAGTGACGAGGGTGTGAATCCGAGCTCTACTTGTGCCTCGGATCGGTTACGCGAAGATTCTGCGCTGTCTTCTTCACGAATTTCGAGGTCTTGCGCAGCTTCGCCAGCATCTTGTCGTAGCCCGCGCGGCTGATCGGAAGCTTCACCCACTTGTTCTCCCACGAGGAGAGCATGATGGCGTTGGCCAGTTCAAGCGATGCCACGCCGCTTTCGCCGGGTGTTACCAGCTTCTGTCCGTCGAGAATATGATTTGTCATGTTGCGGATGACTTCAGCGTGGCCGCATCTCTTCTCCTTAATCTTCAGCGGCACCTCAACCACTTCCGGCCCGCCCCACATCGCCTTGACCGTCTTTATATGATGGTGGACACCTGGCTTGTGGCGGAAGAAGGAGATCTGACCGTTTCTATAAACGAGTTTTCCCTTTTCGCCGAATATCTCGATCATCTGGCCGGGCGCCGGCTCATTGGTCGAGCAATACAGATAGCCGGTTCCGCCGTCCGGGTATTTCAGCATGGCCTCCGCCTGGTCCTCCACCTCGATGTGGTGAAGGCGGGTGTCAATACGGCCGTACACCTCGCTCGGCATTCCGCAGAGCTGTACGAAAATGTCGAGTATGTGCGGGGACTGGTTCATCATCACGCCGCCGCCTTCGCCGGTCCATGTGGCGCGCCACGTGCCGGAGTCGTAATAGGCCTGCGAGCGATACTCGGGTGAGATCATGACCGTCCTGTAAATCCTGCCAATCTCGCCCTTGCGGATGAGCTCGATCGCCTTTGCGATGACCGGCTCATGACGGCGCTGGAACATGACAACCAGAGAGACTTTGTTCTTCTTTGCAGCGGCGACCATCTTCTCCGCGGTGGAAACGCGCTCGGACAGCGGTTTCTCGGAAAGGACATGCCGCTTTGCGTTTAAGCAGTCAATCGCTACTGCCGGCCGCTCGGGGTGGGGGGTGGCAATGATCACGGCGTCGCAAAGTCCGGCCTTGATGAGCTCCTTGTGCGTGAAGAAAAAAGGCACTTTCATCTGCGCGCCGATTGCTTCGGCACGTTTACTGTCAGTATCGCACACGGCTACCAGCCTCGCCCGCGGCACTTTCTGAAGTGCCTGACAGTGGCCCGTGCCCATTCCTCCGACTCCGATCACCGCGAAACGTACCAGCTTGCCCCTCGACGCTCCCGTCTTCTTTCGACTTGCCGATGTCTTCTTCATCAAAAAATCCTCCTTTTCAACAATATGATGCCGGTGAATGTTTTGGGAGTATACGCGGCTTCCCTCTATCGTCAACGATAAAACTGGATACACGTCGTCCCATAGGGACGGGAATGGTGGAATGGTGGAATGGTGGAATGGTGGAATGATGGAATGGTGCCAGTATTCCATCATTCCATTCTTCCAATCTTCCATGGGATGCTGCTGAACAGGATGCTTGACCGCGCGGGCTCCATTCGCTATCACGTTCAATGAGAACTTGTAACCGGCTGCTGAAAAGGGGTGTCGAAAAGAGGAAAACATCAGAAAGATTATAGCCCACGCCATGGCGTAGCGAGCGCAATTCATCCCGCAAGGCGGAAGTCCCGAAGTCACAAAACCTGTCGCAAGGCGGGAAGGTTCGGAAACCACATATCTTGCTATTATAATTGTTTCGTTCTTTAATATATTTGATTGTAAGTCTTTTATCAAGCCTCAACAAAGAGACTGAATCAATTAGAGCTTATTCAGAAAAAGGCATTTAATAGCCACGAAAAGTCACAAAAAGTCACAAAAAAGTTTTAAAACATAAAAACAGCTTGACAAAATATATCGCAACGTACTATCGTTCAACTATTAACAATAAGTAAGGGTTGATTATGATAGCGTATGGCGACAAATATGGGGAACAATTCGCGATCAACGCTATCTTTTTGCCGGTTCCAGATTACGGACTTTCACGATTTTCTTCGCGAAGTGGAAGAAGTTGGCCCGGTTTGCGCGCCGATCGTCTCCATCTGACAAGGGGTTTGGATGCCCGGGCAAAGAAAAAAACAGCTTCCGAATAGAGGATCGGAAATTTGTGCAGATCAAACCCCTCACATTGCCCAGGCATCGGCGTCCAAGGAGCGGAATCTGCTTGCAGAGGAACTGAACCTTGCCCGTTGGGCGTCCTCGAATGCCGGCATACCGGTATACATGTTTTGATGATCCGAGGCTTTCTTGTTCGTTGCGTTGACATCGAAGAGCGCGCATGTTCTTGCGTGGTCAATGAGTTTGGCAGCTGGTTTCTTAAATGACCGTGGATTGAAGATGCAGATGGACAACGATGGAAAATGTAGACCTGGTCAGTCATGCGACGCGCGAGTTGATATTCGACAAGCAGATACAGCTTGCATTTGACGAGGAATCTCGACGACTTCCGAAGTTGACGATTGACAACATCGGTGAAAGCGAACGGCGCTCTTGGCCTACGGTTGCGAATGCTAACCGGACTGCTGGGTCGCGCGAATCGTTTCGGACAGAAGGTGTTTTGGATTGAAGGATTTCAAAAGCCAAAAGAGTCTAAGGTTCCTCGATGGCTGGAAGAGATGTGAAACTGACCTTTCAGATATGCTGGTTGCAGGCAAAGGCGATCGAGAGGAAAGCTGAAGAAACATTATGGTCGGGTGCTGAAACGTGGGCGGAAAGCTGTCGAATCATTGGGAGGGGAGTTGCGCCGTGTTGAGGAAGGATTATCGTTGGAGGGCATTTTCCCCGAGCCAACGAATTCTATTACAACGGGTATTGTCGCGGATCAAAGCTGACATAAGCGACTCGCGTCAGGTTCTGAGATATGCGCATGATCCCGGGTATTTCTGGAAAAGACGCTACCATCAACGGAGAAAATCCTTAGTCTGTCGGATGGCTCGGCTGCGCTAAAAATAAAGAAGGGTCTCGTGCACCCCTGTCGTGGCTATAAGCCACAATTGGTGCTGGCGCAAAAGCGGTTTGTCGTCAGCCTCATTGTTCCGGAAGGCAATGCGGCTGATTCGATTAATTGGTTCCTGCGATTTCCGACTCAGTGACTTGGAGCAGTGCTGGCGGACATGGTCAGTTCCGATGATGATTATGCTTCGTCGGATGGACGCGACAAACTTCTGCTTGGCATGGGCATCGCCGATGTATATCAGCGGAGCCAAAGGCAATGACCACCCCGGATGACTGGGACAACGAGGCATATCATAGAGCGCCGTTATCGTTCCCGCGGTGGAAGTCGCTGATGTTTAATCAGGACGGTTTTGAATTTGGCAGGAACTTGCTCGTCGAGGCATTGGCGCGGTGCGTGACGGAGTATTGGAAAAGGTTTTGGCCTACAATTGCTGTCGCGCCACGTTATTGAAAGACGACGAAGAAAAACAGGCGCAAGCCGCCTGAATACGAGCCGGCACAGGTCAAAGAGGAAGGATAAAGAGATAGGTGTGTCGAAAAATGACGAAAAACAGGAAAGCAGTGGCAACGATGCTGGTGACCGATCAAATGCCGTGTTTGCGACCGTGAACCTTGAACGATGAACCTTAAACCCTCCGTTCGAAAGGCTTTCGGGCGGATCGATAGAGAAAGAAGAAGTGTTTTCTCTTCCTTTTTGTGAAGTTTTGTGACTTTTCGTGGCAAAAAGCTCTTTTCCGAAGACAGCCAACCGACTTGCCTGCGTGTACGCCTGACTGCGAGCGTACTTGCTCAGGCGGGGCGCAAGCAGAAGAAGCGAGGTTACCCTTGGGAGGAAATCATGCCCACTGAACGCATCCGCCGCAAGCGCATCAACGCAATAGCTCCGACACGAATCTGCGACATTGGAGGATGGACGGACACCTGGTTCGCGCATTCCGGCACGGTGCTCAATTTTGCCGTGTACCCTTATGTTGAAGTGCAGGTGCACATCACCGAGAATGTCGAATCAGAGGAGCGCGTAACCATTTCGGCTGAAAACTTCGGCCACACTTACTCGATTAATCCCGATGTCATCACCTTCACGAAGCATCCGCTGATAGAGGCGGCAATAGATGTTATGAAGTTGCCGGGGGACGTCTCTTTCAGGATCAATATATTCTCCGACGCGCCGCCCGGCGCCTCCATGGGCACCTCGGCCGCAGTGTCGGTGGCGTTGATAGGAGCGCTCGATGCATTGAGCCGCGGCAGGCTCACTCCGCACGAGGTCGCGGCCCTGGCGCATTCCATTGAGACCGACAAGCTCGGACTGCAGTGCGGGGTCCAGGACCAGTTTGCCAGCGCGTACGGCGGCATCAGCTACATACAGATGCACGAGTTTCCGCATTCCAGCGTTTCGCCCGTACGTGTGCCGGACAGCGTCTGGTGGGAGTTGGAGCACAGGTTTGCCGTGATCTACATCGGCACTCCGCACAGCTCAAGCGAGACTCATCAGAAGGTAATCGCCGGGCTCGGGGAGGACGCGAGCGGCGACCCGCGCATCCGGAGATTGCGCGAGCTTGCCGGAGAGGCCAAGAACGCAGTGTATGCGGGAGATTTTACGGAGCTTGGCAGAATCATGCACGAGAACACGGAGGTGCAGCGAGCGCTTCATAAGGACCTTATCTGCAAGCAGTTTCAGGAAGTGATCGCGATAGCCTCCGATTTTCACGCCCTGGGCTGCAAGGTGAACGGGGCAGGGGGGGACGGCGGGTCGCTCACGATCCTCACCAACGGCGATATGAGCGTCAAGCGGCGCATGCTCAAGGCGATCCGCGAGCGATCGTATTTCAGTCTGCCCATCTACCTCTCCAGGCAGGGCCTTCGCGTGTGGTGAGTTGTTCCTGCAGTAGCATCCCATGGAAGATTGGAATGATGGAATGATGGAATGATGGAATACTGGAAGGATGGAGCAACGAGACAGGGAAAGAAGTCCCAGTTTCAAAATTCGGCATGGTTCATAAGACACCGTAACAGAGTAACACTTTAGGCATGTTACCCCGATTTGAACCATGCCCACCATTCCACTATTCCATCATTCCATCATTCCACTATTCCATTCTTCCACTATTCCACCATTCCAGTTCCTCTGGAAGACAGAGTTTTCCCTGTTGATATTCTCCGCCCGCGGTTGTATTATTGATCCCGTCCTGTTAAACAGGTTTGTCTTCTTCGCCGGGCCCGCGTGGATTATAGTTGCATGTGATCGAACGGCGCCCGATAGAATCGCGGACTCGAATCCGCAAAAACTGCGCCCCGCGGGGCGCGATGGGAGTATCAGGTTATGAGTTTTTTGAAGCGTTTATTCTCAGGCCCCCGGGATAGCGGCAGTTTCCCCGCGCGTCCGAAGTCCGACCAGGTGGTCGTTGTTGATGCCACGGGCATGATCAATCAGCGGCACAAGGCCGGCACCGGGCAGGGCAGTCCGCGCGATCATGCGGCCATCTTGAAGGATGTGCTGAGCTTTGCGTCCAGGGAGGGAGTCAGCTTTCAGCTCATCTTCACCGGCCGCCCGCTCAGGGAGGCGGCTGAGGGAAGCGAAAGAAAGGGCGTGACCGCGCATTACGTCGAGACGAGGGATGCGTGCCGGGACATGATCCTCAGCCTCGTCAAGGAATCATTACGAAAATACAACGTGGTGGTATGCGCCTCTGATCCGCAAGTGGAGGCGCAGGCTGCCGCGCTGGGCGCTGATTGCATGCGGCTCTCGACATTCAGGAAGACTCTTGATGGAAGCGACGAGAGACCGCGCCAGCCGCCCAGGAATTCCAACAGCAGGCGAGCGGCTGCTGAACAACGTCCCTCGGAGCCCGAAAAATCGGAGCCCCGATCCGAGCCCCGGCAAGACACGCGCGATGCCGCCGTTCTGACTCTCATTGACCCGGTTTAGAGCCGGCTTGGCGCCTCATTGTCTGAAGTGGGCAGGCAACCCGATCACTGTGGCGGGGTGCCGACATGCCCGCGCGGCGGAGCGCACGGGCCACCTTTCCGTCATCCCGAACGAAGG
>JAGYMT010000116.1 GCA_018400335.1 Kiritimatiellia bacterium
CAGCCTTCGGTCAGCCCTAGGCATGGGGGATGCGTCCCCTCGATGGGCAGGCCGAGTGCCGGCTGGCGCAGTTGCGTGATTCTGTAGGCGGTGGGCGTCCGCGCGAACAGGCAGAGAGCGCGATGATCCTTCTGGCACACGTAACCATTGATCGGATTATGGGCGTCCGCCTGGAAGAACGCGCAAGCGCGTTTTTCAGGGGATGTTCCGACCGCCGCCATCAGGTGGATCTGCTGCTGGAAGTAGTTCCCGCCGGTCATTGAGCCCATGGCCGCATCGTTCGTCTGCCAGGTTCGGAATCGGAACGGCACGATGGATGCGCGACCGCATGCGCGGAAGGGGTACACCCGGTTGCGGAACTCATCCAAAACACCCCGCGGGGGGCGATAGGCATCGTCACCTTGGTGCTCAAGAAACCCGAAGGCGCCGCCGAGCGGCTGGACGAAAAGCCGGTAGTCCCGCGACGTGCCGACCACGCCCATGCGCAGAACGGGATGCGTGACGGCGTGTTGGAGTGCGCTCAGATAATTCAGGATCAATCCCGATTCTTTGCGCATGCGCGCACCGCGCGAGGCATTGAGTATCCCGATCAGCCCCTCGTACACCACCTGGTTATACGTCGGCGAGCAGAACTCGTCGATGCCATATGTCGAGACGTGGTTAAACCATCGAGTCCACTGCGCCTCACCGTCGCGCAGCAGCCGCTCGTTGTCCAGGCAGCGGCCGAACACCATCAACGCCTGGATATAGAGAACGAAGATGTTGCTGTAGGCCTTGAAGTCGCGGTGCACGTCGAACACCTCGTCGGACCAGCGGCGATCCGCCGCCCGGACCGCGTCGCGCACGGCGGATTCGAAACGGGCGGCAAGAGCCGGCGGCAGCTTGGGCAGGTGTTCGGAGTGAATCTCGGCCAGCCTAGGCGCCATGAACAAGGTCGCATTCAAATCCCGCCACGTCTCGGGCAGCGACATGGGGAAGCTTCCGCGATCCCACTCGGGTGTGTGTTTCTGGGTGTCGAGCACCGCTTTGATGACCACAGCCGCCCGTTCGCGGTCGCCTGGTGCGTCGCGGCGCAGGAGCAGCGCGGCATATTCGAGCGGCCCCTGAGCGACCCAGTGTCCATTTCCGCGCCGGACGAGTCCGACGGCAGGATCGAACGCGACGTCGAAGCACTTGATCCGCTTGTCGTCTCCGATAGAGACAGAGACTCCTTTGTTTGGCATATCGTGCTTCCTTCCAAAGCGTACAATAGTCGCTGATGTGCTATTTCACTTGCTCAATTGAGATCATCACGTAATCGCGCGGCGGAATCGTGACACCTTCCACGCTCAATCGAGCGCCCCGACGCGCGACCGTGACCGTACCCCCCGCGGGCCGCAGCGGGATGGCACGGTACACGGCGCCGGTCTCCGCAAGCCCCAGTTTGTCAAGTTGCAGAAGGAATTCGCACGCGGCCTCCCGCTCCTTGTCGTAGTTGGCGGCAACGACCAGCAGCTTCTCGCCCTGCCTGAGCAGCGAGCACTTCACGTCCCGGTTCGCCTTGACCGTCACCAGGTCTGCGTTTCGCCAGAAGGGGAAGAAGACCTGTTTGTCGCCCTGCTCGAAGAAGTCCCATTTAGCCAGCACCGGGCTGAGCATGTTGCCTTGGTGAGAGAAGATATTGTGCAAATACAGGTGGCCTTCAACGATCGGATCGCGATTGCGCTCGTAGAAGGGCCGTTTGACGCCTCCCATGATCATGGGCATAGCCAGCGCGCGCAGAAAAGAGCCGGCACGGACGTCGGCAAAATCCATATCGCCGCCCACGGTGATGTTGTCGTCTCCTGTCATATACGAGGTCATGAACGCCGTCGTGGCCAGCATGCCGATGTTGTTGCCGGCGATCCAGGCGCGTTTGCCGGCATCCACGAACACTGCATTCAGCCGCTTGTGCAGTTCGCGGCGCCCGAAATGGTGGTAGCCGGGCTGGACCCGTCCATCCGCCAGTAAATAGCCGCGGTCATTGCTCAGGTTCGAGCTGAGCGCGGCGTTGGACACGTCCAGGTAGATGTATGCCAGGTTTCCCTTTCGCACATATTGATCAAAACACCAGACATAATGGTCTATCAGAGTCGGCGTGTAGTCGTTTGCGCCCCACTCGGCCGCAAAATATTCCTTTTCGCGCGACAGCCCCGTGTTCAGGCCATAGCCCGTGCTGGGCAGGGATAGCTTTCGGTATTCCCAGTGCGTGCTATCATGCATCTTTTTAAAATACTTGTCCCACTCGGACGGGTCGCGAGATTCGGGGTGATACCAGGTCCATGCGTTCACCTTGGTTTCCGGATCATAACGGTGCGATCTTTCAAAGGTCTTGCCCTCGATCGAGAATGCGCCGGACTGGCCGCCGCCCGGATCGGAACCCTTGCGCCAGTCGGGCCGTTGCGGCGCCGCCGGCGTTGCCAGCAACGCGAAGACGACCGTGCGCGGCGCGTCCAGCTTGAACGGCACGCCATCCGCGCCGGTCATGATCAGATTATGGCGAAGAACCAGAGCGTCGCGGGTACGAACCAGCTCCGAGGCGGGCACGTCATCGCGCGGCACCCAGCCGCGGTCATTCTCGGCGAACCAGAACAGGCCGTTGCGCTCGTCACCGATCCAGATCGTGGGCACGAAGCTGCCGATAGTCATGTTGCGGGCAATGCCCATGGTCGAGTTCCATAATGTGCCACTTTTGGAATCGAGCAGAGCGCTGTAATCACCGCCCGCGGCCAAAGCGGCGAGGGATTCGGCCGTGGGCCGGACCGGGATTTCGAGCGTAAGGCTGTCTATCGTCACGGGATCGCCCGTGGGCTCATATGTGAAGGTGATGAAATAGGCGCCGTCTTGCTCAAGCCGCGAGCAAGTGGTGAAAGAGACCGGACCGGCCGTGCCTGAACCGGTGAATTCGAGAGCCCACTCTTTCGCGTCTTTTACGACGACGGGTCCCTTTATGGCGGGAGCAATCGGCTTTCCATCAACCACGAGAAGCGGCGTTATCGGACCAGCCAAAACATCGCCTGCTTGGGAAACGATGCGAGAGGGAAAGGCCATGCCGTCAAGATGATACTCCCGTCCCCAGCATCCGGCCACGCCGGCCTTCACCGATAGCGGCGTGAAGGGCGGCAGAAGTTGATCCGGATTACCGGCCTTCGTCCGCCACCATGGAAATTCCTTCGTCTCATCCAGCTTCTCGATCTTGCTGGTTCTCGAGTATAATACTTTTCCATTCTTATCGAGCAGCGAGAGGTCTATCTCGTAGTTTCCAGGCGCAAGCTTGGGTAATTCAACCAGATCGCGCAGCCACGACTCGTGCTCGCGTAAGAGTTTTCCGCCGGCGATCGGCGCGTCGTCGCCCGATTTGCGCACTTTCCACTCGCCTTGGGCGCCTTCGCGTTCGGATTCGGGCACGTCCAGCAAATCCATGGCAAGCTCAATATTGGATCGGACCGGGTTGAAGGCGGCTTTCATCACCGGTTGAAAAACGGAATCCTTGAATGAATTCAGATAAACGGACTTATCCCTGCTCGTGAGCTTGTGAAACTTGCAGGAATAGACTCCCACGGGATGAGGCTGTCCCTCAGCGGTTACGCGAAGGTTGTACGTGAGCCCCGTTTCGGGCGTTCCGGCGGGCAGCGCTTCGTCTATTTTCCATTGACGGCGTTCGCCGGCCGAAAGTTTCAGGCTTTCCTTTCTGCTGAATATTTCCTTGTCGGCGCCGGTGATGATCACATCAACGGTCAATGCGGATTCGGACTTGCCCGGATTCACCAGTTCCAGATCGGTATGCGCGCGCAACTGCTGCAATCCCGCTATGCTCAGCATTCGCATGTAGGGGCTGCCATCCTCAGCGCGGTAGGCGCCGTAATAGGCCGGGGCGGTCCAGTGCGGCTTTTTCACGGGGAGCGCCGTCTGGACCCAGGGTCCCTTGAAGTTCCGGGCCAGAATCAGTCCCCACATGTCGCCGGAACGCGTCGGGCGCTGAAGATTGATGGCTGCATTCGGGATTGCAATTTCAATATCCCACCATTTTCCGTCCTCCGACAACCCGTTTGCTATCTCGATATCAGGCATCCAGCCCCGGTCAATAACTCCCATCTGGGGCTTGTGAATGCCGTACCATCCCGCGCCCATCGAGTTGATTATCAGTTGGTAGAACATAGGGAAATCAGTAGGGCTCTGATTGCGCCCTTGCGGGTCTATGTAGAATTCAACTGAGTCGTCGTAGACCGTGTCGCCAACCTTGCCCCTGACGCCGCGAACCAGTCGTTCTCCTTCCCTCAAGTGAGAACGGCAGGCGAGGTAGAGAGCTTGCTCATCCCACATGACTTGCCATATGACTTCTCTCGGGAAGAGATCGCCAGCTCCAGCGCTTCCGGCGATTCCGTTCAGCAGCAGGGCCGCATCCCATTCCGAATCATTTATCCGTCCGTCAATCACCGGCGGGGCCTTGGCCTTCGGCACGCCGAACTCCAGCAGGGCCTCGCGCGGGGGTAGGGGGCGCTCCGCGTCAGCCGTCAATATGGAAAGGCTTGCCGTTATGACGCCAGTTGCCAATATCTGCTTGATAGTCATGCTGTTTCCTTTCGAATCAGTTCATCTTCATTGTTACTTTCGAAACATCGAAGTCTATGCCGCACATGAGGTTCGCGAATCATCTCATCCCGCGCCAGCGCTATGAGCATACGCCCCATGGCCTGAGCCATGGCCTGAGCATCGCACTCAAAGGAGAAAACAGGGAATGGACTTTTGATTCCGGAGCCGCGATTCGTCATGGTGACGACACGCAGGTCTTGTGGCACGCGGATTTGCAGCTCGTCAACAGCGACCATGAACTCCTTGAACAAAATATCGTCTTCAATCATTATTGCGTCGGGCTTGGCATCCAGGGCTGACCATAGCGACCGGAATTCATTCCGCCCCGAGCCTGGTATTCCAGGCGGGATGTCAGACCGGTACCAAGCCGCGTCTCCGACAAGTCCGGCCGCGTCGAAGAAGCTCCTGGCATCCTCCCATCGCTGAGTTGGCCGCCAGCCCATGAAAGCAACACGCTTGCAGCCATGATCCTTCAACAAGGCCAATCCCTCTTGCATAAACTGCCCTGAATCTATTCCCACGGAACCGTCATAGTGAGAATGGCTGCCGACGATAGGGATGCCGAGCCGACGGATTTCCTCCACCCATGGTCCCTTGTCATGAGTGGCGCAAGCTGCCACCGCGTCAATGCGCCCCTCTCGGGCATCCTCAAGAAAATCCCAGCATGTCAATGCGCCGGCGCTGAAGTATTCGGAAGTGCCTATATACAGACGACACAAAACGCCTTGATCGCGCAGGTAACCGCGAATCCGCCGCGCGATTTCACGCCAGAAAAAAGAAGCCGACGGGCTTAACAAGTCATGATCGGACAATATGGCCGCTCGCAACTGAGAAGCGCGTTCGGTAACCGTTGTGCCGCTTCCATGCCGCACCCGGATCCATCCATCGAGCGCCAGCCGGTCCAACGCGGCGCGCACGGTGTTCGTACTCACTTCCAGACGTTCAGCCAGCTCAGCCACCGTCTCCATGCGATCGCCACAGCGATAGTTCCGTTGAATGTCCCTTCTCAGAAGCCGCCATGTTTTTTGAACAACAGTCTCTTTGGCATGAAAGTCATTCATTCGTCCGCTGACGGATCGCAATGTGGAAGTCTTGATCATAAGCGCTCTCTAATTGCTTCTGAAGACTTGAGTGACTCACTTTTCCCAAATAACGCTAGACATGTCAAGTTTTATTCTGTGAAATTTTTTTTGTGAATCACAACACAATGATTGAGATATGTTTTTTTTCGTGACTACTCAGGTAGGTCGAAACTTGACGGCCGCCCAAGGCCTGCCCGCCCGCCTGCAACGCTGTAGTACTGCGGGCAGGCAGTGCTTGCGCACAGGCGCAGCAGGCGGGCTGTGCGGCCCTACTAGAAATTCAAATGGTAGTGGACGGGACCCCCTCGAAGCGGGGTAAACTGCCTGGCCCGCCGTTCTTCGACTCAATGAGCTGAGTAGTTACTTTTTTCGGCCTGGTTCATTTCCGGGTAACACTTTTCCGATAAAATCGTCCAGCGTTTCCCGCCTTTCCCGTCTGTCGGTGAAAGCTTGCCACGCTCTTTGGCGTGGTCATAGGCCTGCCTGCTGAAGCCCTGGCGCTTGCCTGCGTGTACGCGCAAGCAGGCAGGCAGGTCACAAGCGTACGCTCGCTTGCCGCTTTCAACCGACATCTCTCTCAAAAACTATTGCAAGAATGGCCG
>JAGYMT010000117.1 GCA_018400335.1 Kiritimatiellia bacterium
GGACGATCCATGCCAATTCATATCCAACTGCTCGATGAAAACAGCAACCATCTCGACATCGATCAACACGGCCTGAGCTGGGTCTCTTGCCTCTCATAGAAGCCGTCCCCTTGGAGCATTCAACTTGCGAGACCAATCGTCAAAAACACGGGTTTTTATTGAGGGCTGTAGTTCTTATCGTCGCTGATGACCATGGGCGGGAGTCCCTCGGATGCTATGATAACAAGGTTATCAAGACTCCGAATCTGGAGGATGTTCAGAAGCGCACGAATGCCCCGTGGCTTCACAAGTGGATCTACGAGTAATTCTGGAATGTTCGAAATTCGCGACAGCTTCGCTGGTTCTCAGGTAACGGTTGTAGACCCGGAGGGCGAGCAGCTCTCCATCCAGCGACGGGGCAATCAGGGCGTCGGAAGCTCCGTTCGCCTCTTTCAGTCCCGGGTGGAATCGGCCCCATCCATATTGTCTTTCCTGTCCTCCGTCGCAGAGAACTCCGTCAACCAGCACGGAAATGATTTTCGGTTCGCCGTCCATTATGAAACACACATAGTGAGGCTTGCCGATGGTCAGAAGATGCCTGTCCGTCTCCCATGAGCATTCAACAAGGCCGCCTGCCCACCATGCGCCCGGCAAGTCACAGACTCTGGCACAGACCGTGAGCTTCAGCGTTTCACGGTCAGTGATGACGACAGTCATCCCCCTGCCTTCCCCGTCGCGGGAGTCGAAAAGAACCTGACCGGCGGCAAACGACCTGAGAATGAACCCGATTTCAATCGCGCATCCGCCGCCCTGCCAGAGCGGCGGAAGTTCCGGAATCAGCATGGTCTTCTCTCCGTTCCACTCGCTGACCAGCCCGTTGCGAGTAAGATCTGCGACGGTTCCCTGTGCCCACATTCCCTCGATAAGCGACTTGTCAATCCTGTGTATGCGGGCAACGGTCTTCTGCGTCTCGGATATGAAATATTCACCATCCTGTTCGAGCAGGTCGGGATAACTCATCCGCGTTCCGACACATTCGTCGTAAAGCGCAATTTCGGGCTGTGACCAGTGGATGCGGCCATCGCGCTCAACCCCGCCGCAGAGCCACGCGGGGTTCCTGTGCTGGTAGCCGGTGCCCCCGGCCACGTCCGGCGCCCGCCCGAAAACCTCTCCCCCGTGAAAGTGAAACCAGTAAAGGTATTTCCCATTCTCAAAACGGCGCACGAAATTGGCGGCTCTCGGGTTCTTGACGCGGCGTCCGCCCGGTGTGTAGGTCATGTAGCCGCTTTCCCACGTGCGGCCGCCGTCACGGCTATAGGCGTGACAGGAGAATCCGCTGATGGTCCGATAGGTCCCGTACAGGGAACCGTCGCTCATGGGGGTCGCGTTGAACTCACCGGCAATCGGTCCGCCGTCCTGCGGCGCTCTGAGTCCGATATCTCCGTCCGGCAGGGTTTCCCAGACGTGCTTTGACGGGTCTGCTTCAACGAGCAGGTTCGGGCTGCGGAACAGCACTCCCTCATTCTGTACAAAAAAACCGGTGCCGAAGCCGCCCACCTTGCTTGCGCACACGTATACTGCGCCCGCGTGGACAAAGGGCTTGCCCACGCCCCAGAAGAATTCAACCTTTCCCCCATACACGTTACCGCGGTCACATTCGAAGGAGCGCATTGGTATCTCGAACCGCTCCCGCGACCAGGTCCGGCCCATGTCGTCCGAATACTTGTATGCGTAGATCCCGAGTGAATCCACGCGATCGAAAGCCCCCGCGTCAACCGTCTTCACTTCCCGCAGGTTCTCGCTGTTATAGGTGTAGAAAGCGTAAATGCGATCGGTCCCGGGCGCGCGAAACGGCATGACCCATGAAGCCTCCGGACCGTCAGCCGGCTCAATGTCGTAATGCGCCGACCATGTTTCGCCACGGTCCGTGGAGCGGCATGCCACCACATGCTGCCCCCGCTGTCCCTCTTGGGCACGGCCGGTGGTCATGACACAGGTCCATGAACCATCGTCGTTGATAACCATGTAAGGCTGGTCACAATAGCCCTCGCTTGGAATCTCGACGCCATTCGCTATATCTCTTGGATCGTTGGTCATTCTTTATGCCTCGCTGGGATGCAATGGAATATTAGAATAATGGAATGATGGTGTCAATAAATTCAAGTTCCGGATTCAGCATCAACCGGGAACTGCAGCTTAACGATGGAGAAATCATCTTCGAACGGGCCTGAGCCCTGCATGCCGCGGGCCGTCGAAACGAGAGTCTCGATCTCCGGCTTGCCGTCGCGAACGGAATCGGCCATGAGCCGGGCAAACTCGTCAAATGTCCACATTGCTCCGTCCGGCTTATTCATCTCATACACGCCGTCGCTCATCAGGAAAAGGGTTTCTTCCGGCTTGACGACGAGTGTTTCGGTGCGGTATACCGTTTCCGGCATTCCACCCAGCACCATGCCCGGGCTGCCGAGCTGATTAATGGTTGCGCCTTCAGCCCCATCCTTAGCGATCAGCAATGAGGGCGGGTGCCCGGCGCTCGAGTAGCTCAAGGTTTTCTTCGATCGTGAATAGACCCCGTACCATATCGTGAAATACATCCCGTTGTGGTTCTCCATCTGGAACGCCTCGTTAAGGGCCATGAGCATGGAGCCGGGATCGCCGAAGTCGGTGTTCGGCAGGGCCTGGGAGCGCAACACATTCATCGCCGAAATGGAAAGCAGTGCGGCGCCGACCCCGTGTCCGCACACGTCCAGCAGGAACATGCAGAACCGGTCGTCATCAAGCCAGTGGTATCCGAACGCATCTCCCCCGAGCGAAGTTGACGGAATAAACTCCCAACTTGTCAGGACGGGGCCTTGTTCCAGCGGCGCGGGCAGGAGCGATTGGACGTAGGCAGCCGCCTCGGCGAGCTCGGCGGCGAGAGTCTTCTGGCTCTTGAGCAGCGCCTGGTAGGCCTCGTTGCGCTCAAGCAGGTTGATGTAGCCGCGTGAATGATACCTTATTCGAGCGACAAGCTCTATCCGGTCGGGCAGTTTAACGAGGTAGTCGTTGGCGCCCAGAGCAAAAGCTTCCGCCTTCGTGTCAGGCTCTTCCTTTGTTGAAAGAACGATCAGCGGCGTGTCGTGCAGATCCGGTTCGGCGCGGTACAGTTTCACGAGCGAGAGGCCGTCAATATCAGGCATCACGAGGTCCTGCAGGATCACCGTAGGCTCCAGTTCACGCGCGGTTTCCACCGCTTTCGTCGAATTGCCGCAGTAAGTGAAGCTGATATCCGCCTCGGGCGCCAGCATGCGCCGGACAGCCTCCCCGATCATGGCCTGGTCGTCCACGAGCAGCACCTTGATTGCATGTTGAGTAAGCTCGGTATCCAACGGACTGTCCTTTTTATCTGTCATATCTCTCCTAAGTAGCAATTAGTTTATCTACACCGCGAATGATCGCATTCGCCACGGATTTGATCGGAAGAATCTGTTCCGCCGCATTGAGTCTGGCCGCCGCCCGCGGCATTCCATACACGATGGAGGTGGCTTCATCCTGAGCTATCGTGCGCCAGCCGCCCTGCCGCAATGCGAGCAGGCCTTCACCACCGTCATTGCCCATGCCGGTGAGAAGAGCGGCCGCTCCGCGCGCCGGCCAGTGGGCTGCGGCGCTTTTGAAAAAAACATCAACCGAGGGACGGTAGAAGCAATCAACGGGCTCCGCGCGGTATTCAAGCGTGCCTTGCGCGGTCAATACCATGTGGTCATTTGTGCCGGCCAGCCACACTACTCCGGGTTCGGGTCGGCATCCGGAGGACGCCACCCCGACCCGGAACTTGCAGTGCGTGCCCAGCCAGACGGCCATGTTCGGCGCGAACTCGCGGTCCACGTGCTGGATAACCACTATTGCAGCGCTGAAATCGGGAGGGAGCCCGGATAGCACCTCGGCGACGGCAGTGGGACCGCCGGTCGAAGCGCCGAGCGCTACGAGCGCGGGACGGCGACCCGGCGCCGGAGAAGCCCCTTCTTCCATCGCTACGGGCGGCGGGGAAGAAGACGAGGGCGCCACCAGGTGGCCGATGGTCTCTATCTTGTGGAGGAGCGGCTGGGCGCCTGAGAGGTCGCCCTTCGTGCCGAGGACCGGGGTGTTCACGGCGTCGAGCGCTCCGCAGCCCATGGCTTCGAACACAAGCGCCATGTTGCCCTCCACCGTTGCGGTCACAACCAGTATTGCGCAGGGTGAATCCCTCATTATCAACCTGGTCGCCTCGACACCGTTCATAACCGGCATAATGAGGTCCATGAGTATGATGTCGGGGCGGTCCTCCGCGCACTTGCGCACGGCCTCCGCCCCGTCGCGCGCCATCCAGGGAATTGTGTAATCGGGGCGACTGCGCACGGCGCGGCGCAGCGCCTCGGTGGCCGTCAGCAGGTCGTTGACAATCGCTACCTTCATTGATCTCCAATCAGCTCCGCAACCGTGTCCAGAAAGCTCTCGTCATGAAAGCTGCTCTTGGCGAGATAGCTTGATGCCCCGGCATCGAGTCCCGCCTTGCGGTCCTCGTCTCCGTCCTTGTAGGACACCATCATAACCGGCAGTTCGCGGAGCCTGGAATCACCGCGGATATTCCGCACGAGCTCGATGCCGCTCATCCTCGGCATGTCCACGTCGCTTATCAGCAGGTCATAGCTTCCGGATCGAGCGGCGTTCCACGCGTCCATTCCGTCCACGGCCACATCCACGGCGTAGCCCCGGCTCTCGAGAAGCTTGCGCTCCATCTCGCGCACGGTCATCGAGTCCTCGGCGAGCAGGATATGCTTGCGCGACATCTCACTCGCAAGCATCACGGAAGTTTTGAACTGTTTCAGTCGTCCCCCGGAAAGCAGGTTTTCGATGGAGCGCACCAAGTCCTCCGTGTCGAGTATGAGCACGGGTGTTCCGTCATCCAGCAATGCCGCGGCGCTCACATCCTGAACCTTGCCAAGTCTGGGATCGAGCGCGCGCACCACCAGCTTGCTTTCGCCGATAAAGCGGTCAACGACCAGTCCGTAAGAGCCCGAGGGCGAGGCAATGATAATAACAGGCCAGCCCGCGGAGAGATCGGGAGCGCCGCCGAGTTCAAGGACGTCGCGGGCGGGAACGAGCCCCACGTTGCGGTCGTCCATTGCCAGATATCGCCGACCCTCCATGCTTTTTATGTCGGCGGGGGCGGCGAGGACGAGATGCTCAATTCTCGTGAGGGGGATTGCGAACGACTCTCCGGCTATTTCGGCCAAAAGGGTGCGGAGCACGGACAGGGTTATGGGAAGCTGGAGGTGGAAGCGCGTGCCGGCGCCCGGCCTGCTCTCGGCGCGGACGAGTCCGCCCACCTCCTGAGTGAGGTTGCGCACTATGTCCAGTCCCACACCGCGTCCCGACAGCTCTGTGACCTGCCCTATGGTTGAAAAACCGGGGAGGAAGAGGAAGTCCAGCAGTTCCGCATCGGTTAGACGGGCGACTACCTCGGCGGTGCTCAGTCCTCGATCTATCACCTTCTTTCGGACGCGATCGAGGTCAATTCCACGTCCGTCATCTTCGACAACGATATGCAGCAGTCCGGCATGGTGCCTCGCCTCCAGCGTGAGGGATCCCTCCGGATTCTTACCCGCCGCCTCCCGCTCGGACGGCGTCTCCATGCCGTGGTCGAGGGCATTCCTCAAAAGGTGCGTGAGAGGCGCTTCCAGTTTCTCAAGAATCTCGCGATCCACGCCCGTTGCCTCTCCGGCAATTTCGAAGCGCACCTTCTTGTTCAGCCGGCGGGCGAGGTCACGCACCATACGGGGGAATCCCCTCGTTCCATCGGCGAATGGACGCATGCGGCCGCGCAGTCCTTCGCGGTAAAGGCGCTCGGCAAGGTCAGATGACTGCTGTGCGAAGAATTCAAATTCCTCGATCCGCTTCGCGGCGGCCTGGCGGCAGTCGTCCATTCGCCGGCGGAGTTCGGCAACCAGCTCGGCCGTGCGCTGTCCGGCACCGTCGTCGTTCCGGACGGCGCATGCCTGTTCAAGCAGTTTTGACAGGTCGCGCTGCTTCTGCTTGAGCGACTGGAGCGATGCGGCAAAGGGTTCGAACCATCTGGTCTGCACCATATATTCGCCCATCATCCCCAGCATGCGATTCAGATTATCGGATGAAACGCGAACTGTCCTGTCCGCCGAGTCGGCGGCGGGCCGGGCTTCAGCCTCCTGATTTGCCGGAGTCCCGGGCTCGGCGGGATCCGGCGACGCCGGCGGTTGTTCGCGCGGAGGCCCGGCTTCCGGATGAAATTAATGTATTGCTGCATAGCGGAAAGATG
>JAGYMT010000118.1 GCA_018400335.1 Kiritimatiellia bacterium
GGCATCGGCCATAATGCGAATTCCTGGGTTGAATAAGGCCCCGACTCTCTTTGAGCTCGGGACGGCCCTACCAGGAATTCAAACGGTAGTTTTATGAGGGCGTGACAGACTTGGTGCGCCGTTTTATGAGCGATTATGATCCGTGGAATGTAAGCTGACTCTTTATATGTCAAAACCTGAGTCTTAATTGCAGGCGACTCCGCCCAAAACAGAAAGGAAACACTATGTCCACAAGAGAAAACCTTCAGGAAGCATTTGCGGGTGAGAGCCAGGCCAATCGCAGGTATCTGGCGTTTGCGACGAAGGCGGAGGAAGATGGTTACAAGCAGGTCGCCCGGCTCTTCCGGGCCGCGGCCGCGGCCGAGACCGTTCACGCCCATGCACACCTGAGGGCGCTGGACGGAATAAAGGGAACCGCGGAGAATCTGGCCGCCGCTGTTGCCGGCGAGGGCGAGGAATTCAAGGTGATGTACCCGAAATTCCTTACGGAAGCGCAGGCTGAGGGGAACAAGTCCGCCGAGGTCTCAATCAGGCACGCACTGGCCGTGGAAGAGATTCATCACGGTCTGTATTCCAAGGCATTGGATGCCGTGAAGGGCGGAACGGATCTCCCGGAAAAGACAATCTATGTATGCCCGGTCTGCGGGAACACGGTGGAGAATGTAGTCCCCGACAAATGCCCGATATGCAAGGTGCCCGGCGCGAAGTTCATGGAGATTGCCTGACAACCGGAATGGATGCCGCTTTCAGGCGGCGGATAAGCCCTTCCCGCTAACGCCGCCCCGTCACTATAAGAGCGACGATCGTCGCTCTTATAGTGATGCCCTTCCAGAGCATTAACTCCGCCTCTCGCTTCGCATGATCCGCCGGGCACATTACACTGATAACATTCTAACATTCTGCAGAATGTTAGAATGTTATCAACGATTGAATCGCGGTCTTCGGAGCATCCGGCGCGGACTTCTCACCGGTGCGGGTGAATGGCATCTGAACGTGGATTCACGGCGAGGCAAGCGGTGAATGACGCTTGGGCGAGAGGACTTTTGGCACGGTTCATAAGACACCGCAACAGGGTAACAGTTTGCCTTGTCATTCCGAGCGAAGTCGAGGAATCTCGTTTGCCACAACTCGTTCATAAACAGGAGATTCCTCGACTTCGCTCGGAATGACATCCTGGATCAAATGTGTTACCCGGATTTGAACCATGCCGGACTTTTCTTTAGCGGCGCTGTTCCGGAAGCGGATTTCCCTTGCCTTTTGCTCCCGTGCGTGGCATTTATCCGATCAAATACGGGGCTGAAATGAGCATTGAAAGACATTTTGTCGGCTGGGATGCGCCCGCAACCGAGAAGGTCGGCGCATGGCTGCTCGATGCCAGATCCGGGGCGGGGCCGGTGGATCTTCACGATACGCTGATTGTGGTCCCGACACTCCAGGCGGGGCGGCGGCTGAAGGAGACGCTGGCTCTGCGCTGCCACAAGCGCGACGCCGCCCTGCTCTCGGCCGTGATCGCCACTCCGCATTGTTTCTTTTCAAACCGCCCGGGCACGGTTGTGGCCAACCCGGCCCTGTCCTCCGCCGTGTGGACGAGGCTGCTTGAAAAAACCGGCCTCTCTGAATTCAGCGCCTTCTTTCCGCGCCCCGGCGGACTCGATAGGACCGATAAATTCCAGTGGGCACTGTCCACCGGGGAAATGATCAGCCGGCTGAGGCAGGAACTGGCGGATGGCGGTTTTTCAATCCGGGACGTCATCACGAAACACGAAACGGAGCTGCAGGAGCCGGAGCGCTGGAATGATCTGGCAAGGCTCGAAGGGCTTTACCTGGCCGAGCTGGAGGCGCTGGGCTTTGCGGATTCATGCGTGGTTAAAATGGACTTGGCCGAAAAACCGGAACTTGAACCGGGCGTCAACCATGTCGTCGTGGCATGTGTTCCGGATCCCAGCTTGCTCGCGATCCGAGCCCTGGCGATCCTTGCCCGCGATCATCGCGTAGATGTCCTGGTCCATGCTCCGGAAACGATGAAGGAGAAATTCGATGAATGGGGACGGCCGGTTGCCGGCGAGTGGGCCGCGGAGGAAGTGGATGTTCCAGGCTGGGAGGATAACATATTCCTCGAAGCTTCTCCTGAAACCCAGGCGGAAAGTGTAGTCGGTATCCTTTCCGACCTGCCCGCCAAGTATGGTCCCGCCGACATCGGGATAGGTGTGCCCGATGCGTCGGTGATGCCTTTTCTCGAAAACGAGTTGTCGGCCATGGGCCTGCCGGCCTTTGATCCCGCTGATGTTCCGTTCAAAAATCATTCGCTCGGCCGGCTCATCGAGATCATGTTCAATATCGTTCAGTCGGGCGACTATGCTCACGTTGCCGATCTGCTGCGTCATCCCGATTTCCTGCGCTATCTCGTTTTTTCTCAAAAGATTGATCCTCATGCGCTCCTCGAACAGCTGGACGAGTTTCAGAACTACTACCTGCCGGTCAGCTTCGACGATATGCTCGCGCACTTCTCGATTCCCGGCAAGAAAACCCCGCTCGAACGAGGGCTACATCAAGAAAGCGGCTTACCGGGATCCACCACGGGGCGGACAGGCTGGTTCGCCCTACCGGCTCCGAAATCATCACAAGAACGGTGGGGCGAGGCGTCCCGCCGAGCCGTCTTTTCCGAGAACGACGCAGCCGCGCAGCTCACAAGCGGGGATTTCGCCGTGCTGCGCACCGCGTTGGCCTGCATCGAAACGCATATCAAGACCTTCAATACCGAACCGCCGGAAGAGGCATGGCGTTCCTTCCTCAGCCAGGTCTACGCGTTCCGCGAGATTAAACAGGAATCCGTCGAGGACCGCGAATTTCAGCAGGCGGTGTCCCTCATTGAGGATACTTTCCGCGAATTGAGGGAGTGCCCGATGAGCCAGTTGCGGATGGATAAGGGCCGGATCAACAGCATCTTCGTCCGCAGACTGCGGACCCGGGTCTATCACCGCGAGCGGGACGGGGAACTGCTGGACTTGCAGGGCTGGCTGGAGCTTCCATGGACCGATACCCGTGTTCTCGTCATTGCCGGACTCAACGAGGAGTTTGTTCCCGGCGGTAGCCTTTCCGATATGTTCCTGCCGGACAGTCTTCGCAAGATCCTGCAGCTCCGCGACGATCTGTCCCGCTTCGGCCGCGACGTCTACCTTTTGAAAACGCTCATTGAGTCCCGGCGGAAGGACGGACGTCTTTGCGTGATCGTGGGAAAGCATACCCTCTCCGGCGAACCGCTCCGGCCCTCGCGTCTTCTCTTCCGGTGCGGCGATGCGCAACTGCCCGCCCGCGCGCTGCGGCTTTTCGAGTCCGCCGAGCAGACCGGCGCGCTCGCGGCGGCGGATGTGATTTTCCGCATGAAGCCTGCCGCCGCCGATCCGCACAAGAAGATAGTGGCTGCGAAGAAGATTTCGGTCACCGCAATCAGCGATTACTTCGCCTGCCCCTTCCGGTTCTATCTGAAACATATCCTGAAGATGGAGCGCCTGGCCGATGATATGGCGGAGCTGGATGCCCTTGGCTTCGGCTCGCTATTGCACAAGGTGCTTCAGGCAATGGGAGAAGATCGAAAGCTTTGGGATTGCCGCGACGCCGGCCGACTTGCGGACGAACTGGTTGACCGCCTGGACGCAGTGGCCGCCGCGCGTTTCGGAAGGAAGATCCCGCCGGCCGCGCTCATCTCCCTTTCATCGGCCCGCGCGCGGCTCCGGGCGGCGGCGGAAACACAGGTCGTGCTCGCGGATGAAGGCTGGGAAATCATCGCCGTCGAGCAAGCTCAAACCATCAGCCGCCAGGGCTTCACCGTCACCGGCAAGATTGACCGGGTTGACAGACACAGCAAAACCGGCGCGCTGCGATTATTGGACTATAAAACATCCGATCATGACGAGCACCCCGCCCGCGCTCACCTGCAGCCGCGCCGGGAGAGCGCGCCGGATTACAACGCGCTGTCGCTGCCCGGCAGACCGGACAAGAAGGGAAAAGCGAAGGCCAAAGAAAGCCAGTGGAAGAATTTGCAACTGCCGTTGTACCGGATGATGTACGAAGCCGCTATCGCCGGGAACGACCGGGCGGCCGAGATCGAGCTTGCCTATTTCTGTCTGCCGAAGGCCGTCAGCGAGACGAAGGTGGCGGTGTGGGACGACTATTCCGGAGTCGCACAGGACTCTGCCGCCAGGTGTCTCGACGGCGTGCTGACCGATATAGCTGATGGAAGATTCTGGCCGCCATCCGAGAGGGTCCGCTTCGGCGGCGAACTCGAAATGCTCTTTCTGCATGAGCCGGAGAAGGCTTTCAATCTGGAGGGCTTCAAACAATGAGCGGCGCCGGAAAACATCCGATTGGACACCTCGCCCTGCTCGCCTCTGCCGGCTCGGGCAAGACCACGCGCCTCTGCCACAGGTACATCCGCCTGCTTGCGGATGCGGATTTGAAGCTGAAGCCCGACCGTATCTGCGCGCTCACTTTCACCCGCAAGGCCGCGGGCGAGATATTCGACCGGATCGTCGAATGCATCTGCGACGCCGCCTCCGGCGAAGAGGCGGCAGTAAAGCTTTCCGAAGCCATAGGTACGCCCGGCCTCGACGCGAACGGCTTCGCGGCGCTGCTTCGGATGTTTCTCGATAACCTGCAGCGCGCCGTGATAGGTACGATGGATAGCTTCGTCGGCGGGGTTGTGCGCGCCTTTCCCTTCGAGCTGGGGATTCCGCCGGAGTTTGAGGTCGCCGAGGGCGGCGATGCCGCCGGCAATGCCATGCAGCAGGACATACTTGCCCGCATCCTCGCCGCGCCGGGCGCCGGTTCGCAGGAGCTGATTGAGGCGTTCAAGAAAGCTACTTTCGGAGTGGAGGAGAAGAGTTTCGAGAATTTCGTGCAGAACGTGATCATCCCATTGCACCTTTCCTACCGTTTCTGCCCGGCTGGTGAAAAATGGGGCAATCCGAATCTGATCTGGTCCCGGAATGAGAACGCTGTCGCGCGGGTGTATGGCGAAGAGGAACTCGCGAGGCAGATGGAGCTCGTTGAGCAGTGGATAGAGGCTCAGGCCGGCCAGAAGTCAATGGAGAAGCGGTTCGCGCAGAGCCTTCGCCGAATCACGGAAGCCCTGGCCGTTCACGGCATGTCTTCCGCGTGGCATGCCAACCTCAGCGGCAGCCTGTTCGGGCAGTTGATGGGAAAGCGGGACGCGCTTCGGCAAGCGGAGGATGTCGCGCTCACTTACTACGGCAAGGAGATACAGCCCCCTCCCGATGTCGCAGGGGCGCTGGCCATGCTGCTGGATAATCTGGTCGCCGTGGAACTCCGGCGCGCCATTGAGAAGACGAGGGGGCTCCATGCCCTGCTGGCGCTCTACGACCGGGCATACGAGAAGGAATCGCGCGAGTCGGGTCGGTTCACCTTCACCGATATCCAGTACCTTCTCGCCCCGGGCGACGGGACCGGCGGCGCCATGCCCATCAGCCGCGGCCGCGAGGAAAATCGTCTCTTCATTGACTACCGCCTCGATGCCAGGCTCGACCATTGGCTGCTCGATGAGTTTCAGGACACGAGCGACCTGCAGTGGGCCATCTTCAGCAACCTCGTTTCCGAGCTGATCCAGGGCGACCCGGCGGGCCGCGAGCGCAGCTTCTTCTACGTTGGCGACGTAAAACAGTCGGTCTACCGCTGGCGCGGCGGAAACCCCCGCCTCTTCCTCGACATTATCGGGGAATACAACCTGTCGGGAAATGAAGTCATCAAACTGGAAACCATGGAGCACACCTACCGGTGCTCGCAACCCGTAGTTGACGCGGTCAACAAGGTATTCTCCGATCTCCCGACGGAGTCCCTGCCAGAAGGAGCTATCGAGAAGTGGAATGCCGTCTGGGGCGAACACTCGACACTCCGGAAGGACGTCAAGGGCTGCGCCGCTCTGCTTCAACATGCGCCTGCCGATGATCCGGATGAAGCGCGGGGCCTGCTGGTGGCCGACCTGCTCAACGAGATCCAGCCATGCCGACGCGGGATCGGGGTCGGCATCCTCACGCGCACCAACGGCGCATGCGGCAAGCTGGTCAACGTTCTTCGCCGCGAATGTCCGGGCATGGCGTTCGTGCACGAGGGCAAGGCGGCGATCGTGAATAACGAACTGGCGCAGGTCCTGCTCTCGCTCGTCCGGCTGGCCGCGCATCCGGGGGACGAGTTCGCATGGCAGCACGTGCTGATGAGTCCGCTTGCAGCGGCGCTTGACCGACGAAACAACACTAAATCTATCTTAGAC
>JAGYMT010000119.1 GCA_018400335.1 Kiritimatiellia bacterium
GACAAACAATAGACCGTTTTCTTGTTTTTCTTGCTGGTTTCCAAAGCTTGAGGTACTAATCACGGCGAAATAGGAAATGCTTCGATCACGGGAGAGCATCTGTAGAATGGCGCCGTCCGGCGCGACGGGCTCGGTTTTCGCCGCCGCCCTGTAGATGCGTACGCTGATGCCGCCCTCCACGAGCTTCGCTGCCGATGCCGGGTCGAAATCGCCGAGCGGCTCGATCTTAGCATGCTGCGCGCGGAGCCGCTCGAGTTCACCCGCCGCGTCCTTTCTGCGCTCCAGCAGGGCGCTCACCTTTTCGACCACCTGCTCAGGGTCGGTTTCGGGCGCGGTTTCCTGCTTCTCCACGGCTTCTTCGAACAGTGTCAGCGCGCCGAGCGCGCGCTCGATTCGCGCAACCCGTCCCCGTGCCGCCTCCAGCTCCTTGCCCTCGGGCGGATTGACGGCGGTGACGTGCAGCACGCCGAGCCGGCGCAGTGCCTCGAGCGTGGCGTCCTTTCCGGATGCCATGCAGAGGAGCCCCAATTTTTTCATTTTTACGATCATGCCGATTTCATCAAGGCCATTGACTTGCGTTTCGCGATTTTGGAGCGGACCACTCCGGCCGCGTCCATGTCCCCCAAAAATATGCGTATCACGCGGATGTTGTTCGATGCCTCGGGTATCTTGACCTTCTCGAACAGGTTGACCCTCTGGGACGTTACGAGCAGCTCCGCGCTGAGCAGCCTGAACTGCTCGGTCAGGATCGTCTGTTCCGCCCTCAGCCGCGCCAGCTTCTTGAGCGCGGCGATTCCGTCGTCAAGCCACGGCGGCGTTTCAAAAAGATCAAGCGGCTCTTCCTCGAACAGCACTTCCTCGAACACCGGTATAACCACGCCGGCGATGTTGACGGAGCTCCGCTTCACTGAGGCCACCTTCAGACGGTCCTCGATGCCGGATTTCTCCGCGAAGAGGCGCATCCATCCGGCGATATCCGCGAGAAGCGCGTTCTCCTCCGCCTTCTTCTTTTCGATCAGCACCTCGACGCGCCTGGTCTCCAACTGGAGCTGCTCGCGCTTGAGCTCCAGCGTGGGCAGGAAGCGCTTGAACCTGCCGAGGTTGTCCCTCTGCGCCTTCAACTCGTTCTTGGTGTACTTGATCTTGGGCATCGAAACTCCCCGGCCGCCTTCAGTTCGGCCAGAATTCCTTCACCAGGTCGGACGGCATCCCGGTCTCGGCCGGATCGAAACAGTCGGCGAGTATCTTCCACCCGAGGTCCAGCGCGGGCTCAAGCGGGATGTTCACGTTCAGGTCCATGAGCTCCTTTTCAAAGCGGTCGCCGTATTTCAGCAGCTTGTGATCCCACTCGCTCATTCGGAAACCCATGGACTGCTTCTCAATGCATTCCTTGAAGGAGGCGTAAAGCTGGATCATCGAGTTCATGACCGTGCGGTGGTCCTTGCGGGTCTTGCCGTTCACGAGCTGCTTGAGGCGGCTAAGCGAACCGAACGGCTCTATCCTCTGGTTGCGCAGATAGAACTGGCCCTCAGTGATGTAGCCCGTGTTGTCGGGAACGGGGTGGGTGACGTCATCGCCCGGCATCGTGGTGGCCGCGAGAATCGTGATCGAGCCGGCGCCCTCGAAGTCAACGGCCTTCTCGTACCGCGCCGCCAGCTGGGAGTAGAGGTCGCCGGGATAACCGCGGTTCGAGGGGATCTGTTCCATGGTGATCGCTATTTCCTTCATGGCGTCGGCGAAGTTGGTCATGTCCGTCAGGAGCACGAGCACGCGCTTGCCGCCCAGCGCGAACTGCTCGGCGACGGCCAGGCTTATGTCGGGAACCATGAGACACTCCACGGTGGGGTCGGCCGCGGTGTGGATGAATAGAATGGATCTGGAAAGCGCGCCGTTTTCCTCGAGGGTGTCGCGGAAATACAGGTAATCGTCAAACTTGAGGCCCATGCCGCCCAGGATGATGATGTCCACTTCCGCCTGAAGCGCGATCCTTGCAAGCAGCGGATTGTAAGGCTCGCCGGCCACGGAGAAGATCGGGAGCTTCTGCGACTCTACCAGGGTGTTGAATACGTCAATCATCGGAATGCCAGTGCGGATCATGTTGCTCGGGATCACGCGCTTGGAGGGGTTGACCGACGGTCCCCCGATTGCTATGGCATTCTCCGTTATCGCCGGGCCCTTGTCTCGCGGAATACCCGTTCCGGTGAATACCCTGCCGATGAGGGATTCGGAGAAGGACGTCTCCATGGGATGGCCGAGGAAGCACACCTCGGCGTCAGTTGCTATTCCGCGCGCGCCCGCGAAGACCTGTAGTGAAACCATGTCGCCCTGCAGCCGGATAACCTGGGCCAGGGATGTTCCGCGGGCGGAACGCACCTCGGCGAGCTCCTTATAGCTCACGCCCTCGGCTATTACGTTAATCACGTTGCCTGCGATCTGCTCTATTCTATGGTAAAGCCTGCGCATATTACTCCTTGCCGTCAACCTTTTGTCCTGCCGCCCCGGCGATCATGTCCTCGATCTGCTTCTGAACGACGCTGAATTTCTTCTCCTCCATATGGATTCTGTTCCAGTCCTTCGTGAGCTGGCCAAGCGAGTGGAAGAATTTACGCGCCGCGGCCTGATTCTCGAAATTCATCTCGGCCGTCATTGCATTGGCGAGCACTCCCATCACGTGCTGCTGGCGCTCGGCGGGGGTTGATCCGTCCACCTCGTTGAAAGCGTCCTGCTGAAGAAAGACCGCGTCGATGAAATCGGCTTTCAGGAAGATGACGAAGTCCTCCATAGGCGTGCCTTCCTCGCCCACGACCTTCATCATCTGGTCCACCTCGTTGCCCCTGCGCAGAATCCGGCGCGCGAGCTGGAGGTCGTTCTCGGGGATGATGCTCTTGTACTTGCTCCAACTCTCCATCGGATCAATGGCGGGATAGCGTCTGGCGTCGGACCGCTCGCGGGAAAGGCCGTGGAAGGCGCCCACAACCTTGAGGGTCGCCTGCGTTACGGGCTCCTCGAAGTTGCCGCCCGCCGGGCTGACCGTGCCGCCGATCGTTATGGATCCGGTCGTGCCGTCGTTCAGCTTCACTATTCCGCCCCGCTCGTAGAACGCGGCGATCACGGACTCGAGGTAGGCGGGGAACGCCTCCTCGCCCGGAATTTCTTCGAGACGCCCGGAGGTCTCGCGCAGCGCCTGAGCCCAGCGCGAGGTAGAGTCGGCCAGCATCAGTACGTTGAGCCCCATCTCTCTGTAATACTCCGCGAGGGTGACGGCGGTGTAGACCGAGGCCTCCCGCGCGGCAACCGGCATGGAGCTGGTGTTGCATATGATGATGGTCCTGTCCATCAGCTTCTTGCCCGTGCGAGGGTCAATGAGCACGGGGAACTCGCGCAGGGTTTCCACCACTTCGCCGGCCCGCTCGCCGCACGCCGCGATGATGACGATGTCAACATCCGCATGGCGGCTGGTGAGCTGCTGGAGCACGGTCTTGCCGGCGCCGAAGGGACCGGGTATGCAGTAGGTTCCGCCCCTTGCGACGGGGAAGAACGAGTCAATTACGCGGATCTTGGTTATGAGGGGCTCGGCCGGCTTGAGGCGCTCGGCGTAGCTCGTTATGGGGATCTTCACCGGCCACTTCTGGAGCATGCTGACCTCGCGCGTCCGCTTTTCGCCCTTGAGCGTGGCGACCCGCTTGTCTATGGTCTGGCTGCCGGCGGTAATGATGTCCTCGACGGTCCAGGAGCCTTGGAAGTTGAACGGCACCATGATGCGGTGCGTGAAAATACCTTCAGGAACCGTGCCCAGCGTGTCGCCGGCCCGCACAACATCGCCCTTTTTGGCCGCGGGCGTGAATTCCCATTCCACGTCGCGAGGAAGCGCCTCAATGTAAGCCCCTCGCTTGAGGAAGAATCCGCACTGCTCCGCAAGCTTGGGCAGGGGGTTCTGCAGCCCGTCAAATATCTGGGAGAGCAGGCCTGGCCCCAGCTCGACGGCCAGCAGCTCGCCGCTGAATTCCACGGTGTCGCCGACCTTTAAGCCGACTGTGTCCTCAAAAACCTGCATGTCGGCTTTGTTTTCGCGAATGCGGATAACCTCCGACTTCAGGCGCTGGTCTCCCAGGATGGCGTACGCCACTTCGTTTTGAATGACGGGGTCTTCGAACTCCACCGTCAACATGCTGGCATTAACTCCCACGATTTTTCCGGAATGGCTCATAATTGCCCCTATTGCTTCAACGAGCTTTCGACAAAGTTGTCAACCGCCGCCCGTCCCTGTTCTTCCTTCATGCTGCTCCAACGAATAGAGAGATTGAGTTTTAAAGCGAATGCCAGTAAGGCGGGCATGCCGAACGGATCGAACGCCGCCATTTCCTCGATCGTTTCCCAGCGGAACCGATCGAGAGCGAGTTCCCGCTCCAGCGGGTTCGTCTCGGCTGCCTGCGAGTCATGCGAGCGCCGCAGTATCTCGGCCGCAGCCTCGTCCGGGAACGGTTCGTAAAACTCGCAATACTTGAGAAACGGATCCGGCTCCACACCCAGCCGCGCAGCCCGGTTCCTTACAATCGCGTTCCGCAACAGCGTTTCGCGGCATAGCCAGTCGCGCACAAATTGATGCCCTGCCTTCTCCGGCTCGCCCCGGATCACGTGACGCAAGTCCTCGTAGTCCTCGCGCGACACCATTTCCTTGCAGTCCGCCAGAAATGACTCGCCGGTTACAGGCGGAGTCTCGTCCAGCGCCAGAGTCGGAAGGCTTGCTGCCAGGAAATAGTAGGCCATGGATATCCTTTCTACTCAAGCGGTTTCCTGGCGGCCTCGCGCACAATCTCCTCCAATTGGGGCTGGAGAAACGCGGCCATGGCGTCCGCTATCGCCTCAAGCGTGAAGTCATGCCAGACCTTGCCCTCGTTGAGAGATATCTTGAACCCCTTCACAATGTTGTCGTCCGACCGGATCTCGACGCCCTTGGACAGAGCCTGCGCGAACTTGTCCGCGAAGAGCTGTTTCAGCTTTTCCAGATCATCGGCGCCGACCAGCGCCTCTATGCGGCTCTCTGTCATGCCGTGCTCGACGTAACCCTTTGCGAGCGCTATTATCATCTGGGCAAGTTCTTCGGGCGTGAGGCTTTGTGACACAGAGTCGCTTATGAGGTTCTTGAAAAGCTTTTCAACAGCCCCGCCGACGGCTATCAGCACGTCCCGAGCGGATTGCGACATTGTCCTGACGCCGCGGTCGGCGTGGATCTTGGCGTCGGCCTCAGCCTGCTTGATGATCTCCGCCGCCTTGTGCTCGGCCTTCTTGATCAGTTCGGCGGATTCCTGCTTTGCCGCGGAAACAATGCCGTCTGCCTCGGCCTTGGCCTTGTCAACACCATCCCGCTGTATACGCTCGATGAGATTTTTGAGTTCTTCAGCCATGACAGCAGCCCTCTTTCTATTCGTTGTCGCATGAGTCGAATACTAAAAAAAGAAGCACCATGATACCGGCGCATGTTGAAAGATCAAGAGGAAAATTCACTTTTGGTCGAGCGCCAAGTTGTTGTCAGGCGTGCTTGCTTGTGCGATGAAGCCATACGCTTATCAATATTTCCTGGCGCCATGCGCACGCGCGCATCTGCGATCAGGTGCAAGATGTCCGGACTCCCCGGTCTTGCCTCAGGGACCGCACGCGTCCCCCGTGGCATGAGCGTCCCCGCTTGTGATCCTTAACAAAAGAAATGTTTCTGGTCCCGTTATCTTGGATGTGAATCCTCAACGACTTCTTTGAGTGTCCGGTCTATTTGCCGCAGCACTTCTTGTATTTCTTCCCGCTACCACACGAAATCCCTTTGAATTCCTTGAATGGGGGGCGTTGCGTTTCTTGGGTCACGGAAGGGTCGTATGCAACCGCCAACCTGACGTCGCTGACAAGAACGCGGGAAGGCCCCTTATTATTTTGGACCGTGAAAGACCGAACTTCCGGCATTCTCGACCTCCCTTACGCGAAGGCCACACGAGAATGAAAGACCTCTGTGTAGGAATCCTGCCCCGGCTCGCATTTCTGGACGAGAAATGTACCCATGTCATGCTCTTTGGCGGTTTTTTGAACAGCCTGCAGTTCGGAGTCATAAACGCCGACGACTTTCCGGTTCTTGAGCACGATGAACTTACCCTTGTGAAGGGAAACCAACTCATCCTGATGGTCCATGTAGTATTGGAATTCTTTTTTCAGGTTTATTTGCATTATTACAAGCCCCTCCATATGAAAAGCATAAGCATCGACAATGCCACCGCAAAATTGTCAACACCTTTTC
>JAGYMT010000012.1 GCA_018400335.1 Kiritimatiellia bacterium
TCAACGAAGTTGGCTAGCTTTAGTCAGAAGGAATCCATGATGCACACTTCGACCGATATGCAATTGTCTCCCCAGGCCCGGCAGCTTAACGAACGAATCGTGAAGACCTGCCCGGCGGTGCTGGAAATGCTTTCGGCCCGCGGACGCGCTATTTATTTTCCGAAGCTCGGCATACTGTCCCAGGCGGCTGCCGCTAAGGATAAAGACATCAACGCCACTATAGGCATGGCATTGGAAGAGGACGGCGGCCCCATGAGTCTTCCGTGCATCTCCGCCAATGTCAACCTGCCGGGCTCGGCGATATTTCCCTACGCGCCGAGCTTCGGTCGGCCTGATCTGCGAAAGGCCTGGAAAGCAATGCTCATGGAGAAGAACCCGTCGCTCCGGAACAAGTCTTTCAGTCTGCCAGTTGTCACATCCGCTCTGACGCATGGTCTGAGTATGTGCGGCTACCTCTTTTGCGACAGCGGAGACAGCATTATCCTGCCCGACCTGTTCTGGGAGAATTATGATCTGGTCTTCTCTCACGCCTACGGAGCGGAACTCAGGAGTTTTCCGATGTTTGACGATGACGGACGCTTCAACGCGGCAGGGCTAAGGTCGAGTCTCGCGGAGGGCGGCCACGGCGGCAAGAAGATAGTATGCCTGAACTTCCCGAACAACCCGGCCGGCTACACGCCGACAACCGGCGAGATGCTGGAAATCACTGAGGTGTTGCGCTCAGCCGCTGAAGCTGGCTCGAAGATAGTCGCGATAATTGACGATGCCTATTTCGGACTGGTCTTCGAAGACGGCGTTCATGAGGAGTCCGTTTTCGCCGGCCTATGCGACCTGCATCCGAACATTCTGGCCGTGAAGCTCGACGGTCCCACCAAGGAGGACTACGTGTGGGGGTTCCGGACGGGGTTTATGACTTTTGGTGCAGCCGGCGGAACCGCGGATGTCTACGATGCACTGGAAGCCAAGGCCGCCGGGGCGATTCGCGGAAGCATTTCCAATGCCTCCAACCTGGCACAGTCTCTTCTTGTCCGTGCCTGGGAATCCGGGGATTACGCCGGACAGAAGGCGGAGAAGCGGGGCATCCTCGAACGCCGCTACCGCAAGGTTCGGGAGATACTCGACGCCCATCCTGAATATCGGGAGGTCTTCGAGGCGCTTCCCTTCAATTCGGGCTATTTTATGTGCGTGCGCATGAAAGGGATTGATCCGGAGCTGGTTCGCGGCAGACTTCTGGAGAAATATTCGACCGGCGTGATCGTGCTTAACGGCGTGGTCCGCTTGGCTTTCTCGGCGGTTCCGACCGGCAAGCTGGAGCAGCTTTTCGACAACCTCTTCCGGGCAGGCTCGGAACTGGCGGCAGAGCGCGCGAAATGAGCGGGTGAACTATGGCATACGAAGTAATTGCTCGAAAGTGGCGTCCAAGGCAGTTTTCCGACGTCGTTGGACAGGACCACGTGATTCAAACCCTCGAGAACGCGATAAAGAGCGATCGAGTGGCGCATGCCTACCTGTTTGTGGGCCCGCGCGGAACCGGGAAAACGTCAATCGCCCGCATATTCGCCAAGGCTCTCAATTGCGCCGACGGTCCGTCGGTCACCCCCTGCGACAAGTGCTCGTCATGTACCGAGATAACCTCGGGAGTGAGCCTTGACGTGCAGGAGATTGACGGCGCGTCCAACCGCGGAATTGAAGACATCAAGTCGCTTCGCGAAAAGGTGAAATACGTCTCCATGGGACGCTACAGGGTGTACATTATTGACGAGGTGCACATGCTCACCACGGAGGCGTTTAATGCGCTCCTTAAGACGCTCGAAGAGCCGCCGCCCCACGTTAAATTCATGTTCGCCACCACGGAGCCGCACAAGATTCCTATGACCATACTGTCACGCTGCCAGCGCTTCGACCTGCGCAGGATCCCCGTGAAACTTCTCACGGAGCGGCTCGCCCTCATAGCCGAGTCCGAGGGTGTGGCAGTGGATGCAAACGTTCTGCCCGCCCTCGCGAGGGCGGCGGAGGGCAGCCTGCGCGACGCTGAGTCCGGTCTGGACCAGATCATTTCCTTCAAGGGCAGGACGATCGTGGAAAACGATGTTCTCTCCGTGTTCGGACTTGTCGCGCGCGCGGCTCTCGAGGAACTGACGATGGCCGTGTTGAAGGGCGATATGGTCAGGGCGATCACGCTTGTAGAGGAGTTCGATGTTCAGGGGAAGGACGTGCAGAGACTGCTGGTGGAAATGCTGGAGCATTTTCTGCAGTTGCTGGTGTTCATACAGGGCGGGAAGAGCGCAATAGAGGGCGACGTGTGGGAGGGCGCCCTTGAATCGTTCGAGATGGAGGCGGCGCTCTGCGATGCAGACCGCCTTATCAGGATCACGGAAATCCTGATTGAGACCATGGACCGGCTCCGCTACGCGCTCTCAAAGAAGACGCTACTGGAGGCCGCGCTCATACGGTGTGCCCGCGTGTCCGTTACCGTGTCGCTGGATGCTATTCTGGCAAGGATCAGTGAGTTGAAAGATGGACTGCCCCCGGAAGAATCGTCGGTTCGCGAACCTCTTGCCCCGTCCGCGTACACCGCGGATGCCGTCCGTCCTCCCCCCGATGCAGGGCCGACCCCTGTTCAAACGAAAGTGCAGTCCGAGGAGCCTGTCGAGAAGCCCGCCGCAACGGACCCGGAGCCGGGACGAGTTGACGAGATAGCCCTGATCAGGCAGAAGTGGCCCGATATTCTGGATTCCGTCGGCCGCGTGGCGACACTTGCCAAAAACGCGCTTGTCGATGCGTTCCCCGTCGCGGTTTCCGATGTTAATGTGATTGTCGGCCTCGACGGAGAATTTCCCGAAAGGACCGAGCATTTCAAGGTTGCCCGTAATCGCAATGTGCTTAATAAGGCGTTAAGCCGCGCGCTCGGCCGCTCTGTCTGCGCTGAATTCAAGATCGCGGATGTCGCCGCTATCAGACGGGAGTCGGCGATTCCGCCTGCTTCCGGGATTGGTCACGGCTCATCTCCGGAGAAGAACCAAACTGAAAATGGAGAAGCTGGTTCCGCAAAGAAGTGGGTGGCCGACGAAACGGTCCGGAAGACGATGGATCTTTTCAACGGCTCAATTGTTGATGTTAAGGAGTGATATGAAGAACATGTTCCAGATGATCAAAGAAGCGGCCTCGCTTCAGAAGAACGTGAAGAAGATTCAGTCGCAGTTGCGGGAGAAAACAGTCGAATACTCCAGCGGCCAGGGACAGGTGACCGTAAAGGCGAGGGGGGATGGTACAATAGCGCAGGTAAAGATGGACCCATCCGTGGTCGTTCCGGAGCGCGTCGCCGAGCTGGAGAAGATGACGCTCAAGGCCGTCGAGGGCGCGCTCGCGGAGGCTAAGAAACTGAGCGCCGCGGAGATGAAGGATTTCGCCTCCAAGATGGGATTGCCCGATCTGCCGGGCATGTAAGACGGATGGCCAGCTAACTTCGTTGAAAGTGTTCAGTGGTTCAGATGTTCAGTGTTCAGTCCGGAAAAACTCCTGAACGCTGAACCCCTGAACACTGAACACATTGACTGAGAACATGTTATCAACGTCGAAATCAATTGTTTGACTCATTTAGTCGAACAATCGAAAATTTAGGAGCGAATGGCTAAAAATCTTTCAGCTCTGGATGATCTTGCGGCCTGCTTCGGAAGACTTCCCGGTATAGGGCGCAGATCGGCGCAACGGATCGCGATATATCTTGCGGTCAACGGAGGCTTGAGCAACGATCTTGAAGCAGCCCTTCGTAAGGCCGGGGAGAACCTGTGCTGCTGCTCGCGGTGCGGAAGCCTGACGACGCCCGACGCCGATCCGTGTGCAATATGCAGCGACCCGTCGAGGGATCCCGACGTGCTGTGCGTTGTGGAGAGCCCGTCTGACGTCTTCCTGCTTGAAAACGCGGGCGGCTATCGAGGCAGGTATCACGTTCTGATGGGCAGGATTTCCCCGATGGGCAGGCAGGGGCCGGACAGCATGCGCCTGGACGCTCTCAGAAAGAGGCTTGATACGGAGCCGATCAAGGAGGTGGTCCTCGCTCTCAACTCCGATGTTGAGAGTGAAGCTACCGCGGCGTATGTTCGCGACATGCTGGCGGACCGTCCGGTACGCATTTCGAGGCCCGCGATGGGCATCCCGGCGGGCAGCGGCATGGCGTATTCCGACCCGGTGACCCTGGCCCGGGCCATCAGAGGGCGCGAGCCGTTTGCGCAGTAGTCAGCAGTAGCCCATGGAAGATTGGAATGATGGAATGATGGAAGGACGGAGCAACCAGACAGGGAAAGAAGTCCCATTCTCAATATTCCAGCATTCCAATATTCCAGCATTCCCGTCCCTATGAGACGATGGTAAACCTTAGTCCGCCGCCAAAAAAAGGGAAGGAGCAGTTCATCATGGCATCATGTCCGAGTTCGACGAAGAATCTCTCGCGCTGCAATTGCAGTTTTGATTGTTCCAGGAAAGGCAACTGCTGCGAGTGCCTTCATTACCATCTCGCGATGAAGCAGCTGCCGGGCTGCGCCTTTCCGCCTGATGTCGAAAAAACGGGTGACCGTTCGTTCGCCAGATTCGCCAAGATATACGCCTGATCTCCGGTTGCCCTATGTTTGAAATCATCGCAAGAGATTCTGAGTCGTCGGCACGGCTGGGGCTGCTTCACACCGCCCACGGCGCGGTTGAAACGCCCGCCTTTATGCCCGTGGGAACCTACGGGGCGGTGAAGACAATGACCCCTCGCGATCTTGAAGGCGTGGGCGCACGGATCATCCTCTCGAACGCGTATCACCTGAGCGTAAGGCCCGGCGCCGACCTTATCGAGCGCTCAGGCGGTCTGCACCGCTTTATGGGGTGGAGCGGCCCAATCCTGACCGACAGCGGCGGCTACCAGGTGTTCAGCCTTTCAGCAAGACGGAAGATCAGGGATGACGGTGTTGAGTTCGCATCGCATTTTGACGGGCGCACCCTGTTCATGGGTCCTGCCGAGGCCATGGCAATACAACGTGCGCTGGCTTCTGATATCGCAATGGTCTTCGACGACTGCGCCCCTTTTCCCTGCGACTATGAAAATGCTTGTAAATCCGTGGATCGCACTCTAAGATGGGCGGCTTCATGTGCTGAGCAGCCCCGCGCCGATGGCCAGCGGGTGTTCGGAATAGTGCAGGGGAGCTCTTATCCGGACCTCCGCGAACGCTGCGCGCAAGCCCTCGTGAAGCTCGGGTTCGACGGCTATGCCGTCGGGGGCGTGAGCGTGGGTGAGCCGGAAAAGGAGCTGCTTGAGGCTGCGGCTGTAAGCGTGGCGCACTTGCCCGTCGGAAAGCCGCGCTACTTGATGGGCGTGGGGCTTATGCACCAGATGGTCGAGGCCGTTGCCATGGGTGTTGATTTGTTCGACTGCGTTGTACCCACGCGTTTTGCGCGTAACGGATCAGCGTTTACCCGCATGGGCGTCTACCCGGTGAAGGCGGCCGTGTATAAGGAGGATTTTTCACCGATCGAGGAGGGATGCGGCTGCTACGTGTGCAGCAAATTTTCAAGGGCTTATGTCCGGCATCTCCTTAATATCGGCGAGATGCTCGGGCACAATTTATTGACGTTTCATAACCTTTTTCGCTATATGGAGTTTATGCGTGAACTGAGACTGTCCATAGCGAACGGGACTTTTTCCGAATTCAGAAAGAACTGCTGCAGTCGCAAATTCAACCAGAAAAAGGAGGCAACATGACAATCGCGGGAATGAGCACCGGTCTGATGGCAGGAATGATGGGCGCGCCTGGCGGAGCCCAGGGCGGTCAATCGCAGGGACTGATGATAGGCTGGCTGCTGATAATGGTTGCCCTTTTCTATTTCATGCTGATCCGTCCTCAACAGCGCAAGGAGAAGGCGCGGCGGAACATGGTGAGCAGCATCAAGAGCGGTGATCGGGTGCTGTTCGGCGGCGGACTGCTTGGAACGGTGACGAACGTCAAGGATCAAGTGTTCACTATAAAGATAGCGGACAACACGAAGATCGACGTTGTCCGGGCGTCCGTCACCCGGGTGCTGGACAAGGACGAAGATGTTTCCGGCGATCAGAAGGAGTAATGTTATGACGGATAGACACGCTCTATGGAAATGGTTGCTTCTAGCCGGACTCACGGCATGGTCGCTTGCCGTGGTTCTTCCGCTCGACAAGAAGGTCAGGCTCGGTCTGGATCTCCGCGGCGGCACCAGTTTCACGGTGGAGATGGACGAGGCGGAAATCAAAAAGCAGATCCGGGATCAGTCGCCGGACCTGACTGATGCGCAGATGCCGGGCCAGCTTGCGAAGGCGGTCAAGCGTGCCCAGGAACAATCGCTTGAGATCATCCGAAATCGCGTGGACGCGCTTGGAGTTGCAGAGCCGATGATCTATCCGGAGAAGAACAACAGGGTGGTTGTTCAAATCCCCGGACTCAAGGAAGCCGACCGGGATCGCGCGCGGGACCTGATCCAGAGCGCCGCGTTCCTCGCATTCAGCATGGTTCACGAGAGCAACGACAAGCTGGTTGCGTCGTTATTCGAAAAGGGCCTTGCCCCCCGCGGATTCAGGATCGTTACAGTTGATGCTCAGGGACGCAAGCGCAGCCTTTACAGGCGGGATAAGGATATTGTGCCGGACGAGGCGTTCAACCGCGATTTCCGCGAGACCCTCAAGACCTTTCAGGCGCCGACCGGTTTCCAGTTCATGCCGAAGAGCGAGTTTGTTGACGGCGCCGAGTTCTACGAGCCCTATTTCGTGCGGCAGCGTTACGAAATGCGGGGCGACACCATCAAGTCGGCCGGTTACCAGTACGATCAGATGGGCCGCCTGTACGTTAAGCTCGAGTTCGACTCCAAGGGCACCAGGCAGTTCACGAGAATTACGAAGGACTACGCGCCCGGCGGCGAACGCAATCCAAGCCCCGATGGGCGCCGCTACATGGCCATAATCCTGGATGGCACCCTTTACTCCGCGCCCTTCATAAAAACGGCTATATACGGAGGGGAGGCGGTGATAGAGGGCGATTTCACTCTCCAGGAGGCGCAGAATCTGGCCATTGCTTTGAGGGCCGGCTCTTTGCCCGTCCCCGTCCGGATAGTCGAGTCCCGCAGCGTTGATCCGACGCTCGGCCGGGATTCCATCGAGAGCGGCGTGCGCGCGACGATTTACGCGTGTATTTCAGTGGTCGTCTTCATGACAGCCTACTATCTTCTCGCGGGCGTGGTGGCGGACATAGGCATGCTGTTCAGTATTCTGCTGCTGCCGCTGGGAATGATGATCGCGGCGGGCGTAATGAGTATTTTCGCGGGAGATATCACCAGCTCCGGAAAGGGGATGATTATGCCCGTGCTCACGTTGCCCGGCATCGCGGGCATAGCGCTGACCATCGGTATGGCTGTTGACGCAAACGTCCTGATCTTCGAGCGCATTCGCGAGGAACAGGCTCTCGGCAAGCGGCTTGGCGCTTCGGTGGATGCCGGCTATCACAAGGCGTTTGTGACCATTGTGGATGCCAACCTCACGACCATTATATCGGCCATCATACTCTTCATCTTCGGAACCGGCCCGGTCCGCGGGTTCGGGGTCACGCTTACCGCGGGCATACTGGTGAGCATGTACACGGCGCTCGTTGTCACGAGGATGATCTTCAATGCCATCACTTCCATCAACCCGAACGCTTCTTTGAAAATGCTCAGTATACTGAAGTCGGCAAAGGTTGATTTCATCGGGATTCGGAAGGGCGCATTCATATTCTCCATGGCGCTCATCCTGGGGACGTGGGCCTTCATGTTCGTGCGAGGAGCGTCCGATCCGGGCGCGGTGCTTGGCACCGACTTCACGGGGGGCACGGCGATAACCTTCTCATTAACCGAAAAGCCGGATGTTGAGGAGGTGCGCAATGCGCTGAACGCCGCGGGAGTGAGCGATGCGCATATCCAATACCAGAAGGAACTGGACAAGAGTGCCGAGTTCCTGCTGGTCCGCGTGGCGTTCGATGCCGGTGATAAGGCAAAGGAATCTCTTGCTTCGGCCTTCGACGGCCTGATGGTGCTCAGCGAGGACAGCGTTGGACCCCAGGTTGGTATGGAGATGACGAAGAGGGCGGCGACCGCGCTGTTGCTGGCGATCCTCGGGATGATCCTCTATATCTCGATCCGTTTCGAGTTCGCCTTCGCGCTCGGCGCGATCGTAGCGCTGGTACATGATGTGCTGGTCTGTGTCGGAATCTACTGTATGGTGGGAAGGCAGATCAATATGCCCATCCTGGCGGCGCTTCTCGCCATCATCGGTTACTCGGTGAACGACACGATCGTCATCTTCGACAGGATAAGAGAAAACACGCAGCGCTACAGGGACAAGTCCTTCGTCGAGCTGTGCAACTTGAGCATTAACGAAACGTTGAGCAGGACGATCCTCACGAGCATGACCACTTTTCTCGCGGTCATGCTCCTGTTCATATTCGGGGGCGGCGCTATCAACGATTTCGCGCTCGTGTTCGTGATAGGCGTGATAATAGGCACCTATTCGACTATCTTTATCGCGACTCCCACCGTGTTGCTGCTCCGGCACAAGAAACCGGCGCCGACGGGAGCGCCTAAACGTTGAAGGTTTGGACAACCGTCGAATCGGACGATGCTCTTGCCGCGGAAACCGCGCGGCGGTTCGGTCTGCACCTTGCCGCCGCGAGGGCGCTCTGCGCTCTGGACATCGGAACGGCCGACGACGTTGGACGCTTTCTGAATCCGCGCCTCGCGGATCTTGACGACCCTTTTCTGCTGTCCTCCGTTGAGCCGGCCGCCAGCCGGATATGGCGGGCCATCGAGGATGGCGAGACCATCGCCGTTTTCGGCGACTATGACGTTGACGGTATAACCAGCGCAGGCTTGCTGTCAACGGTGTTGGGCAGGCTCGGCGCCGGGCACGTGCCCATCTTCCTTCCGAGCCGAGAGGCCGACGGCTACGGGCTGACTCTGGAAGCCCTCAATAAGTGCGTCGCCGCCTGCCACCCGCGGCTTCTTGTCACTGTTGACTGCGGAACGAACGCCGATGAAGCTGTTGTCGCCGCCGCCGCCATGGGGATTGACGTGGTGATAACGGATCATCACGAGTCCGCGGGACCACCCTGCCCGGCATTTGCCGTTGTGAACCCCAAGCTAGGCGATGACGCATCAATGAAGGCGCTGGCCGGGGTGGGTGTGGTGTTCAAGCTCTGTCACGCCCTCGTGAAGATGGGGCGGGACAGGAACGAATCCAGCGCAGACGATGCCGATCTCCGGGATTACCTGGGATGGGTCGCGCTCGGAACCGTCGCGGACATTGTGCCGCTGCTCGGAGAGAACAGGACGCTGGTGAGCAATGGCCTCTCGCGCTTCGCGCGGAACTGCACGGCGGGCCTGCGCGAGCTGTGCGAGATAGCCGGCATCACGGGAGAGCTGAGCACGTTTCATATCGGCTACCTGCTCGCGCCGAGGCTCAACGCGGCCGGGCGCGTTGGGTCGCCGGAGTCCGCGCTCGAACTCCTGCTCACCGAAGATCCTTCGCGCGCAAGGGAACTGGCCATCCAGCTTGATGCCGCGAACCGCGAGCGGCAGGTGATCGAGAGAGCCATACAGCGGGATGCCGAAGCAGAGATAAGGAGATGGTTCGATCCGACGGAACACTTCGGCATTGTCGTCGGCAGGGAGGGCTGGCATCCGGGTGTGATCGGTATAGTCGCGTCGCGCCTGGCGTCCGTGTTTTCGCGTCCGGTGGTGGTCGTGGCGCTGGATAAAAACGGGGGCGGACGCGGTTCTTCGCGCAGTATTGAAGGATACCATCTTTTAAAGGGACTTGCCGAGTGCCGTGAACACCTGGCCGCTTTCGGCGGCCATGAAATGGCGGCCGGGCTCGAGGTGAAGCCAGGCGCCCTTGATCTCTTTAAGACGGCGTTCAACGATGCGGCGGCGCGCGATTTGAGCGGCCGCGACCTCCGCCCCGTCCTGCGCATCAGCGCCTGGATCGAACTGGGCGAGGCTGATAAGGTTCTTCTGGCATCCCTCTCCCGCATGGGTCCCTTCGGAATGAGCAACCCTGAACCGATTTTCGCGGTCCGCGGCGTATCCGTAAAAGACGCCAAACCGGTTGCCAATAAGCACCTTCGTTTGACGTTCAAATCGGGCAGGGCGGAACGCCGCGGGATATGGTTCAAAATGGCCGGGCGCAAGCTGCCGGAAGGGACGGTTGACGCCGCGTTTCGGATCATGCCGTCACGCTATGCGGGGAAAACCGGACTGGAATTCCACATCGTTGATATTAGAGGCGCTGACTGCTAGTGCCTGAATTACTCCAAAGAACGACATACCATTCTCGATGATTTGGATTTAGAGATGAATCTCAAGATTCTTCGTCCCCGTCAATTGCTATTTTCAGGGTTGACCCCGATGCCCCTTTATCCGCGAGCCGTCGTGTTGGTAAGCGTTTTTCTTGACTCTTTCGTTGTGGTAAGTATATTTTCTGATTTGTAATCATTTTTCGGAGGAAAGCCATGAACAAAAGCAGAAGAAAGGATTTATCAAATAGGCCGACTGGCTATGCCGCTCTGATAGAGCGGTTCGGCTTGGACGTGATCCCGAACTGGCACGGGTCCATGATCTCGGTCGGCAGCAGCCACAAAGTCGAATCGAGCGCAGGACTTGTTGCGGAGGTGTATCCCGCGAAGTACTGGCCGGGAGATAAGTTGGGAGATCACCTTGAGTTCGCACTAAAGTACGACGGCACGAATCTCGCCATCCTTGCCAGACTTTTTCAGGTCATTGGAATGGAGGATGTCCTTGCCTACGTTAAGTCGAGGCCGATTGGAAAGTACGCCCGCCGGTTGTGGTTTTTGTACGAGTTGTTGACCGGCAGACTGCTGCCCATGGACGACTTGACAAAAGGAAATTACGCCGACCTGCTTGAGCCTGATGAGTATTACACGAACCGGGGGGGGCGTCCAATCCGCCGCCAGCGGATCAACGACAACCTTCTTGGCGATGCTTGCTTCTGTCCGACGGTTCGGCGGACCGATGTGCTGCGCGAGTTTGAGAGAGCTGACCTGCCCGCGCGATGCCAAGAGATCGTGTCGCGTTACTCGCCGCAGCTGCTGAAGCGGGCCATGAGCTATCTTTACACGAAGGAGACGAAGTCATCCTTCGAGATCGAGCAAATCAAGCCCAGCTCCACCCGGACAGAACGGTTCATTACTCTGCTTCAACTGGCAGAGAACGAGGACTTCTGCGAAAAGAGCCGGTTGTTGGACTTACAGAACCGTATCGTCGATCCGCGTTTTCGGGATACCGAATATCGAACCGATCAGAACTACATCGGCGAAACTATCGGGCCGCAGAAGGAGAAAGTTCATTTTATCTGCCCCAAACCCGGAGATCTGGACGGGATGATGAAAGGCATCGTTGCAGCCCACAAGCGGATGGACACTGGCGATGTGTCCGCCGTGGTCCATGCCGCCACAGTGGCCTATGGGTTTGTCTTTCTGCACCCGTTTGAGGATGGGAACGGCCGCATTCACCGGTTCTTGATTCACAACATCCTTGCTCGGCGCAAGTTCACCCCATCAGGCTTCATCTTCCCCGTGTCCGCGGCCATGTTGAGGAGCCTTGCCGACTACGACGGGTCGTTGGAATCGTTCTCCCGTCCGCTCATGTCACTCGTGAAGTACTCTATGGATGAGCAAGGCCGGATGACCGTCCGGAACGACACCGCCAACTGGTACAGATTTATCGATATGACACCACAGGCGGAAGCCCTGTTTCGGTTTGTCGAGCAGACCATTGATACCGAACTCGCGGAAGAATTGGCATTCCTGGCAAACTACGATCAGACCAAGAAGACCATCCAGGAGATAGTGGACATGCCGGACCGCAAAATAGATCTCTTCATCCAGGCGTGTTTGCAGAACAATGGCCGGCTCTCCGCGCGAAAACGCGCCAGCCAATTCGACGTTCTGTCGGACGAGGAAGTGACACGCATGGAGGATGCCGTTCGATCCGCCTATGGCTGTGGTGAAAAGAGAGACAACACGTTCAAGTGAGCCGGCTGTAACTTCCTCAGAAGCGATCAGGTCATGATGAAAAATATCTGGATACGAGACGGCTTTCCGATACAATATAATTAGATAGTGATGAAGGGCAGGGGGGGTGCTTGTTCAACCCTTTTGACAATTGATAGCAAATTAGCATTATGATAATCAAGAGCAAGGCTTATCCGCGCGCGGGGCTCGTGGGGAACCCGTCCGACGGCTATTTCGGCAAGACGATTTCGTTCGTGTTCGCCAATTTCTGCGCGGAGGTGACTCTCTATGAAACACCGAATCTGGAGATACTGCCGGCCACGCGCGACCACTCTCGGTTCAGGAGCATGGTAGGGCTTGTAGATGATGTGCGGCTTTTCGGCTACTACGGAGGCGTCCGGCTTCTCAAGGCGACGGTGAAGAGGTTTCACGATTATTGTGCGGAGAACCACATTGTCCTCGATGACCGCAATTTCACCATTGTCTATCGCAGCGACATACCCACGCGCGTGGGGCTCGCAGGATCGAGCGCAATTATCACCGCGTGCATCAGGGCCCTGATGTCATTCTACGGGGTGAGCATTCCGATGCCGATCCAGGCGAATGTGATATTGTCGGTCGAAGAGCATGAGCTGGGCATTTCCGCCGGACTCCAGGACCGCGTGGCCCAGGTTTTTGAAGGGCTTGTCTACATGGATTTCAATAAGTCCGTGATGGAGAGACAGGGATACGGAGACTACGAACCGGTCGACGAAACAAGACTGCCCCCTATTTATATTGCCTATCGCGACGATCTGGCGGAGGGCTCAGAGGTTTTCCACAACGATTTGCGCGGCAGGTTCAACCGCGGGGACAAGGATGTTGTTGCCGCCGTTGAATTCTGGGCGGGGCTCGCCGAGCAGGTTCGCGATTGTCTGTTGCCCGACGGCGACACGAGCGCTCTGCCGGGTCTGCTCAACGCCAATTTCGATATGCGCCGCAGGCTCTGCGGGATCAGCGCCGACAATATCGCCATGGTCGAAACCGCCCGTTCAGCAGGGGCGAGCGCCAAGTTTTCCGGGTCCGGCGGGGCAATCGTGGGTACATACGAAGATGACGCTATGTTCGGCAGACTCGTCGAGGCGCTGGGCGCCATCAACGTGAAGGTCCTTCGACCGATAATGAAACGACAGGAGAAGTTCATCCATGATTCATAAAGCAGTCATCCCCGCGGCGGGGTTCGGAACGCGCTTCCTGCCGGCCTCGAAATCGCAGCCCAAGGAAATGCTGCCCATAGTGGACACTCCGACGATTCAGAGAGTCGCCGAGGAGGCGGTAGCCTCGGGCATAACGGATCTGCTCTTGATCATCGGTAAGGGCAAGCGCGCAATTGAGGAGCATTTCGACCGCAATTTCGACCTCGAAGCGGAGCTTGAAGCCCACCAGAAATTCGAGGAGCTCGATTCCATACGCCGCATCTCCGATATGGCCGACGTTCATTTCGTGTGGCAGAAACAGCTTAACGGGCTGGGGGATGCCGTTTCCTATGCCCGCTGCCATATCGGCAACGAGCCCTTCGCCCTGCTGCTTGGCGACACATTGGTGGAGTCGGACCAGCCGGTCACACGTCAGTTGATGAACGTGTTCGAACGCTACCAGGAGTCGGTCGTGGCGCTGGAAGAGGTCAGTCCTGAGAAGGTGAGCCGCTACGGGATCATGGACGGCAAGTCCATCTCGGACGGGCTGTTTCTTGTTTCCGATTTCATTGAGAAGCCGGATGTGGGGAAGGCCCCGTCCAACCTGGCCATCGCGGGGAGGTATATCTTCACGCCGGAGATCTTCGACTGCATCAAGACCGTGAAGCCCGGAAAGAACGATGAAATCCAGCTCACTGACGCGATGCGGCTTCTCGTCAAAACCCGCGTGATCTACGGGCTCCGGTTCAAGGGCGTACGCTACGACATAGGAAATAAGCTCGATTTCGTGAAGACCAACATCGTGTTCGGCCTGAAGCGGGACGACATGCGGGAGGATCTGCTTGCTTTTATGAGAGACTTGCTGGCAAGAGAGAATAATGGCGATGAAA
>JAGYMT010000120.1 GCA_018400335.1 Kiritimatiellia bacterium
GCTGCCGCTGGCCGGCCTCCGCCTCTTCGCGCCCTCCCCCGGCGTCATAGCCGGATTCGATCTCGAAAAACTCGTTGCGGACAGGCGCGTGCTTGAATACTATTTGAAAAGTTGCCCAGGCGCCCGCGTGATATTCCCGCCGGAGGACTATGACTCGCAGATACTGGGACACGTCATTTTCAAGCCTGATCGCCCCGGCCAGGTCGAGGCCGAATGCGCGGATATTGCCGGGCTTTTCGGAATCCGTATGGAGGAATCATGACGCACGAATCTGAGAGCATCCTTGAAAAGGCCGCCCTGATTCTAGACAAGCGAACGCCTGAGCTCGATTCCGCCGACCTCACCCGCCATGTCGCAAACATCCTTGATAGAAAGGACATCTTCCTCCGGATCCGCGAACAGTGCGGCTCCCCACTCTACATCATTGATGAGGATTCGCTCATCGCGCGCGCGCGGCTTTTCACAGCCGCATTCGAAAGCGCGCTTCCAGGCACGCACGTCTATTTTGCGATGAAGAGCAACAACCACCCGCTGATCGCGCGGATACTCACGGACCTGGGACTGGGGCTTGATGTCTCCAGCGGCCTCGAGCTCGAGGTCGCGCTCGGGACCGGGTGCAAAGACATTATTTTCAGCGGGCCGGGCAAGTCCGCGGAGGAGCTCGATCTTGCCGTGAAAAACGCGCAGTGCGTGACTATTCTAATGGACAGCTTCGCCGAGCTCGAGCGGTTGCAGGCTGCGGCCTCCGCTGCGGGGGTCAAGGTCAGGGCGGGCATCCGGGTCGCCACGAAGGAATCGGGCATATGGCGCAAGTTCGGCATCTCGCTCACCGAGCTGCCGCGCTTCATCGAAGCCTCAAAGGGGTGCTCAAGCGTGGACCTGCGCGGTCTGCAGTTCCATGTGAGCTGGAACCTCGACCCGCGCGGCTACGTCTGGTTCCTGCGCTCTCTGGGCGCGCAACTCGCCGAGCTGGGTTCCAAAAGGCTGGCCGGTCTCGAGTTCATAGACATCGGCGGCGGCTTCTGGCCGCGCCACGGCGAGTGGCTCGTTGAAACGGCGACCCCCGAGGGCGCGCTGCGCAACGCGGTGAGCCCGAAGCTGCCCGACCCGCTCCGGCATTTCAAACATCAGTCATTCAGCATCGAACAGTTCGCCTCCGACATAAGCGCCGCGGTCCGCCAGAACATCTTCCCGCACATCAATTGCCGCATATGCACCGAGCCAGGCCGATGGCTGTGCAACGACGCAATGCACATTCTGATGACCGTGATTGATAAAAAGGCGGATGATCTGGTAATCACCGACGCCGGGATCAACGCCGTCGGCTGGGAGCGCTACGAGAACGACTATTTTCCGGTGATCAACCTCTCACGGCCGGCCGATTCCGAACACCCCTGCATGGTCATGGGTTCGCTGTGCACCCCCCACGACATATGGGGCTATGCCTATCACGGCTCGGGCATCGAAAACGGCGATGCGCTCCTCGTTCCAAGCCAGGGCGCCTACACCTACAGCCTGCGCCAGGAGTTCATAAAGCCCCTACCCTCCGTCGCGCATATGAAATCCTCCGGCGGCAAGCTGACTATCACGAGAGTAAGATGAACAAGATGCCGCGGTGGTCGGCTGCGGGAGCGGTTCAAGGCCCTTGATGCTGATAAGGACGGGTTCGTCACGATGGAAGAGATGATTATAGCAATTCCGGTCAAGGTTGAGCCGACGGCTGAGCAGCCCGTGAAATAAGGCGCTCGCCGACACTCATAGCCCGTTCATCAACAGAATATCCCACGCTAAACCCGGAAGCGCCTTTCGCTTTAACCTGGCGTGCGAAAGCGCCGCCTCATTGAAGCAGCCCGGCGCCGTAGGGGACCGTTTCGTCGAGGTATACATGAAGGAGGCGGCCGCTCGCCTCGCTCGGTATGTTGATAACCTTGATGACGGATGCAAACTCCGCGCCCGCCGGATCGAGCGCCGCAAGACAGTTGCCCGCACCGTTGATAAAAGCGGCGTTGAATACGGCTTCGTCGGCATCCGGATACAGCGGCAGGGGAATGATATTCGCCTCCACGAGGTCCTGGAAGAAATGCGTGCCGTGGCTGACCTCCGGCGTAACGCCGTCTTTCTCGCGCGCTATCTCGATGAGCATCAGAGAATTGTTGATGTCGTTGTATCTAACCGGCACCCCGAGATCAATATTGGAACTCCCCCACCTTCCCGGCCCCATTAGAATGAAACGCGTGCCGGCAAGCGCACGGTTGACGCGCCCCACGATGCGGGCTATCTCGCTCTTCCTGTCGGCAGTCGCCAGCGCCGCATATTCATTCTCGTCAACATAGATAATCGATTCTATATCTTTGACCACGGCGCTGGAAAAACCCTGCCGCGATGTGAAGATAATATCCTCGTCCGCGACAGGCGGAACCAGCACGGCGCCCTCAAACGCCGCACGCTGGGAGAGATGCCTGCACTGGAGGACATAAAGCTTGTTATCATGATAGACGAATTCCATGTCAACCGGCATGCCGTAGATGGATTCTATCTTCTGCAGAACCTTCTTCATCAGCGCTGGAAACTTCTTGTTTTTCAGCAGCCCGTCGAAGGTTATCGCGCACTTGCCGTGCTCAAGTTGATCCGGGAAGAAGAGCGGAGTCTTCAGCATGCCGTCCTCGGCTATCGAGACAATGTCGCGAAGATCCACCTGGCGGCCCTCCGCGGTGATCTCATTGACCAGGTCCGCGAAATTGTGCGTTTCAACCTGCCTGGTCTCAAGATTCAAGACATCCACGCAGCGCTGCGAATACTTGATCTTCTCGGACATTGTCACTTCCGGGCGCAGCGTAGGCTCCGAGAGCGATACCATGCGCGGATAGTCGTCGCCGACCCGCTCCACGGCGCGGGTGCCCAGCCCCATGACCATCCGGAGCATGCCGTCCTCCTTCCTGATGCGGGAGTTCCAGCAATGCGAGTTTTTTGAAAACCCTACCAGCGCCACCGACGGGAAGAAATACTTGCCGTACCGCGCGCCGACCACCCTCTGGATCAGGACGGCCATTCGTTCGTCGTGGTCGAGCAGGTTCCTGTCGCGCCTGTACTCAATGGCCTGGGCGCCGTACAGGCTCAGGTACACCTGCTTGATTCCCCACACCAGTTCCTCAAAACGCTCCTCGATTGTGCCCCTGTTTGAGATGAATATGGACTCATACTTGCCGCTGAAGGAATGGCCCACGCTGTCCTCCAGGTAACTCGATGAACGCAGGATCAGGGGATTCCCCTCGGTCTGCCTGAGAATGTCCATGAACATGCCGTTCACATGATCGGAAAACGAGCCCTTGCGGAATCGCTCGTACAACGTTTCCCGCAGAGTCTCCATCGCGTCGTGATCAAGATACTTTAGACTGTGGCACTCCTGCAGGCCGTTCCTGTTTACGTAGTCGGCAGCCACGCATGACTTGACGAAATAGGATTCCGGCTCCTCCAGCGCACCCTCAAGCTCCGGATCGCCGGCCGTGAGCGTCGGCTGGAGAATCCTGTTTGCAAGGATCATGCCCGCCGCCTTGCCCCCAATCAGGCCGGGCTGGGAAACCGACCCGATGGAGCGGCTGAGGACATCTTCCACGTCGCGCATTGTGATGTGGTTCTTTGCAATGCTGACATACGGGCGATGGTCGCTGATGAACTGGCTGATAAGGTCAACGCGGATTCCAAGCGTTACGCTCGGCGAGACGTGAAAGCGCCCGACCGGTATTTCACAGAACTTGTGGAGCAGGTTCCATATCTTTTCAGGATCGCCGCGCGTGACGTTGAGATACTGGAGCATCTCGCGCGCAAGCATATCCTTGCGCGCGAGATCTATGTAACCGAGCGCGTCCTCGTAATTCATGCGCTGGAAGAATGTCGCGAGCAAGCGCGCGCTGTAAAGCTCGTCCGGCCCGCCCGGCGCGCCGGGCTCCGAAGCGTCCGTTTCCGCGCGCTTCAGCTCTTCATCCCGGCACCAGAGCCCCTTCTCCTCGAGGACGCGCTCGAACACCTTGATGACATGCTCGAACGCGTGAACGTGGGAGATGACTTTCTGGTAGAGGACGTGCTCCTTCAAGTCCATTCGAATCTCCTTCCCGTCCGGCGTCACACCCAGCCGCGCAGACGGCAGGCCTCGGCAACGCGCATCACGCTCACCATGTAGGCCGCGGTGCGCATCTGCACCTTGCGCTTCTTGTGAAGCTCGTACACCGCGTCAAACGCGCCATACATCTTTGCCTCCAGCCTCTGCCGGACCTCGGCGAGCGACCAGTAGTAATTGCTGCTGTTCTGAACCTGCTCGAAGTACGACACCGTCACCCCCCCGGCGTTGGCGAGGAAATCGGGAATGACGAACACGTCCTTCGCAAAGAGGATTTCATCAGCCTCCGGAGTCGTCGGCCCGTTCGCCAGCTCGCACACGATCTTCGCCTTGACGTTGGCGGCGTTCGCCTTGGTGATAACGTTTTCCAGCGCGCTGGGAAACAGGACGTCCACATCGAGCTCCAGAAGCTGCTCGTTGGATATCGGCTTCGTGCCGGGAAACGAGGCTACGCCGCCCGTTGTCAGCTTGTGCGTCACAAGCGCCTTGGCGTCAATGCCATCCATGCTGAACACCGCGCCCCTCGAGTCGCCGGCGGCGACCAGCTTCAATCCGAGCATCTCGGCGCCGAGCAGGGCGGCAAACTGCCCCGCGTTCCCGAATCCCATTATGGCCATCGGGCGGCCGGCAAGGTCCAACCCCAGCTTCTCAGCAGCCTTGCGCATGGTCATCATGCCGCCGCGCGCCGTGGCATCATCCCGGCCGAGACTGCCACCCACGGGAACCGGCTTGCCGGTGATCATGCCCGGATGGTGGCGGCGGACGATAACCTCATACTCATCCATCATCCACGCCATGATCTGGGGATTGGTGTAGACGTCCGGCGCGGGCACGTCCTTGTCTATCCCAAAGATGTCGGCAAACGCCCGGATATAAGCCCGCGCCAGCCGCTCCTGCTCGCCCTCGGAGAGCTGCCTCGGGTTGCAGATTATGCCGCCCTTCCCGCCGCCAAGCGGAATGTCAACGACGGCCGTCTTCCAGGTCATCCACGTGGCCAGGGCGCGGACGGTGTCAATCGTCTCCTCCGCGTGCCAGCGGATGCCACCCTTGGCCGGACCGCGCGCCATGTTGTGCTCGACGCGAAACGCCTGAAACATTTTTATGGAGCCATCGTCCATCCTAACCGGCAGCCGCGCGGAATATTCGCGCTGCGGCCAGCGCAGAAATTCATGTGTTGTCGCATCCAGCCCGATAAGTCCCGCCGCCTCGTCCAACTGCGCCTGCGCCATCTTGAATACGTTGAATTCGCTCATCTCTCTCTCATCCGTCCTTTCTATTGTTGTTACACCCATCCGCGGAGCCGGGATGCCTCGGCAACGCGCATCACGCTCACCATGTAGGCGGCCGCGCGCATTTTGACTTTGCGTTTCGTGTGAAGCTCGTAGACTGCATCGAACGCGCCCGTCATCTTCTCCTCAAGCCGTTTGTGGACCTCCGCGAGCGGCCAGTAAAAATTCGCGCTGTTCTGCACCTGCTCGAAATAGGATACCGTGACTCCTCCGGCATTGGCGAGGAAATCGGGAATCACAAGAACGTCTTTAGCGAAGAGTATCTCGTCCGCCTCCGGAGTAGTTGGCCCGTTGGCAAGTTCACACAATATCCCGGCCCTGATTCCCCCCGCGTTCTCTTTCGTTATCACGTTTTCCAGCGCCGCCGGGATCAGGACGTCCACGTCGAGCTTGAACATGTCCTCACTTCCGATCGGCTCCGTTCCGGAGATTTTGGTGACGGACCCCGTCTTATCGCAATGCAGGGCCAGCTTCTTCATATCAATCCCGCCCTTATTGTAAATCCCGCCGAACTCGTCAACCACCGCGACGACCTTCAGCCCGAGCAGCTCCTCGGCCAACAGCCCGGCATAACGGCCCACGTTCCCGAATCCCTGGATCGCGGCAGTCCGGCCATCGAGCGAAATCCCGAGCTTCTTAGCCGACTCGCGCAGCACGATCATTCCGCCGCGCGCCGTCGAATCGGTCCTGCCCTGACTGCCGCCGAGCGGCAGGGGCTTGCCGGTGATCACACCGGGCGCGTGCCGGCGGGCAATGGTTTCGTATTCGTCGAGCATCCATGCCATTATCTGGGGAGTCGTGTGTACGTCAGGCGGCGGCGTCCCGTTGCGCCGTTACGGTCTGGCGAAACTGGTCCACGGTATCAGCCCAGTCG
>JAGYMT010000121.1 GCA_018400335.1 Kiritimatiellia bacterium
TCGGAAAATTTGATAGCCACAAAACCTGTCCCGCAAGGCGGGAAGTCACAAAAAGTCACAAAAAGGGGAAAGAGAAAAGCTTCTTCATTTATCGCCCTTGCGCTTCGCCGCAAGAGCATTGGCTATACAGGTATTTCTTGATCTGGAGTTTCGATCCCCAAAAATTGATCAGCAAGCCGGTTTCCCTCAGCTATTCTCATTATGGCTTATGTCCCCTGCCGCCTCGTGCGGCAGGAACGGACGATTGGGGGCAAACGCTTGCGTTTTCCCCCAATCATGTTCACCCGCGACCATGCCAAAGGCTTGGCAGGCGCAAGGCTTGTCCCGCGCAACGCGGGGTCGCGGGGGTCTGACGCCATAATGAGAATTGCTCGCGCCCGGCGCGGGGCGCTCGCGCGCCACGAGAGCGCCGAGGTAATGTATCCAGCCGCCATTGTAATGATACGCGTCAGGATCGGAGGGATCCTCGATCTCGGGATGGCACACCCCAGCCTCGGGACGGGCGCGCATCACATCAAGCAGGCGGCCTATGGTCCCGGGTTCGATGACTACGTCATTATCAAGAAGCATGACGTATTCGGAGGACGCCGCTTCGATCAACGCGTTGCGCGCGGCGGCCGAACCTGCGTTCCGGCCAAGCTCAACGCAGCGGAGCCCGCTCCGCATGCCGTGAAGCCATTCGAGGCTTCCATCCGTTGAGCCGTTATCGGCAACGAGAATCTCCCGGACGGGATGCTTTGAGGTCTGAACTGCCCTTATGGTGTCCGCAAGAACGTCCATTCCGTTGAAGTTGACGATGCCCGCCGACACGTCCCCTGAAATATCCGGTGAATGATTTTCCATTGTCATTTTCCGCCATTCAATAGATATGTGTTTTATCAGCGCGCCGCCGAAGCTTGTGGAGCGTGATCGCGGCCAGACTCCAGCGTCCCTTGCCCGGCAGCCGGAAAATATAATCATCCTTCAGGCGCGGCACGTCCCAAGGCGCATCGCCCGGCGCATTGCTGTTTCGTCCGCCGGCCACGGCGAAACTGCCGCGGTAGCCGGATTCCCTGCTGAGTTCGTCGGCCATGGCGCTCCCCGCGCCCCACGGATAGCAGAGATACCGCGCCTCGCGCTGGAGACGATCCTCGATTGTCGCGCGCGCCAGTCGCAATCCCTCTGCCACGGCTTCCCTCTGTTCCAGCGCCGTCTCGAATCGTTCAGCTCCGGCAACCTGTTTCCCTGATTCCATATTCCATATCTTCATCAGTTCGTTCCGCCATCCGCGGCGCTGAAAAAAGGACTCGCCGCCATGCGCCTTGACGTGGCCGATGCACGCGGACCGCGCTTCCGGACTGTCGAAAAAGCGCGGAAGCCCGGCGAGCCGCGGGGCATACCGGTGGATCGGGGCGCCGGGCGGCAGCCGGTTCGTGTATCCGTCGCCCGTTCCAATCCATGGTTCATCAAGGCCGAGCGGGTTGGAGAACAATCCCGGCCTGTAGAAGTCGGCCGGCTCCGCGCCGGTGAACACCCTGTCGTGAAAGGCGGTATGCGACTCGAACGACATTACCCCGCTGTCCGCGATCTCCCGCGCCTCCAGCCACGACATCCAAGGCACATTCGCGGCGGATAGCTCGCGAATGAATGATGACACGAGAAAACCGACCGCGCTGAAACCGTATTTCTTCAGCAGCGGAAACGCCGTGCCGTGCCAGCTCTTGTGGCCATCATCAAAAGTCAGCAGCACGGAAGGACCTTGAACCGCGAAATCTCCCTTCAAGAACGCCGCGAATTCAGCCATCGTGAGGGTTCTGTAGTCATTCGCCCGTAAGTACGCAAGCTGAGACTCGAACAGGCGCTCCGACACGTCATGAAACATGAACACTGGAACTTCCTGTCCAAGCGGCGCCGGCTTCGGCGAGCTCACGAACGACGGGTACTCGCCGCGCGCGAAGCGCGCCGCTTCCAGCGGCGCTTCGCGAATGCCCTTCATAATTTTCCCGACCAATTCATGGATCATAATTTCGCCGATCCGCTTCGAACTTTTCCAACCAATGGCTTCGCCAACCATCACACCTTCCCTCTCCCGGAGGGATATGGCGATCGGTTGGAGAACAATGTCATGAGCAAAGAACGCGCACAGGGCCGACCAGCCCCGACGCTTCCATCGCGAAGTAACGCGACGCCGAATCACGCATGGCAAACCCAAGATGGTTGGTCACCTCGACTCGCAGTATATTTTCACCTCGCTTCAATGCGCCGGTGATCTTAAATAAGTATGGATACGAAAGTCGAACGCCCGCATGCCGATCATTCAACCATACCTCAGCCGTCTCACCCACCTCGCCCAGATCAAGATACGCGGAACCAGTGGCGTCAACGTCACACGCAAAAACGGTCTCGTAGCGAATTGTCCCCGAGAATCCCGGCAGCAGGCCGGGACGCATGAGGAACGTAATAATTGATTCCGCGACACAGCATATGGTCGGCCATCCACTTCATGAGACGCAGACCTTCCGACCATCCATACGCCCCGAATATCTCGCACATCGCGCGCCCGCGTTTTCGAGGATCGAGATGGGCGCAGGACGCGCCCAGCTTGCCGAGCGCGTAGTGAAAGAACTCCCCGTCGGCGTGTTCAGGTCCCCACCAGTTGACGGCCTGCCGGTCAAGTCCCGGCCTAAGCTGGCTGAGCACCACGTCTATTCCGCTCATATCCTGCCCCTGCATCGAACGGAAGAAATGCGCCGCGCTGTCGCCCATCCGCGTATGGGCGTCATTATCTTCGATGATGTGCCCTATGTACTCAACCCCGCGCGTCCTGCACCAATCTCCTATCCGCGCGCTGAAACACTCGCCGTAAAGGCGGCTGACAAGATTCATATACGCATATCGGATCGGCCAGGTCGAAGGACCGTTCTCATGCCAGAGTCCCGGCAGGCGCATGGCGGCGTCTTCGCCCAGCTCACGGCTCAGCTCGGCCAGCATTCCGCGCCTCCAAGGCAAGACCATCTTCTTGCGGCCTATAAGCGCGTCAGCCCAGCCGCCGCCATTGCCGATATTCGGCTCGTCCGAAAAGAAACCGGCGAATGTCTTTCCGAAATCAGGGGCATAACGCGCATAATGGGGCTCATAGACGGCGTCAATCAAAACCTGGCAGGAATCAGCGTCAATCGGGTTGATGTAGTTCATGTCGCCGCCGCCAGAAGTTGTCCGGACAAGAAAAAAAACGCGCCAGAATCCCTCGGGAATATTCCAATGCAGCAATTCGTCGCGGACCATGGCGCCCAGATCGAGCAGTGTTCCGTCAGCTTCGCCAAGAGCGGAGCGCCGTGAGGCAACCGCCGCGATCAGCATCTCGCCGGGTTCGACCCATGGTTTCACCAGGATCGAAGCGCCTTTCATGGGCCCGGCCAGATCAATATGACGCTCAGCTAAGAACATTTTTTTTCTGTCCGGAAATCTGTCGCGAATCCAGCCGTTGGCGAAACCGGTGGGAAAATGGGCGTCATCAAGCAACCACACGCGCATTCCGCGCTTTCTTGCCTCGTCCATGATTATATCCATGTCACGCCACCAGGACGGACCGCAGAAATCCGGATGCGGCCTGGACTCGACGCAGACAGCTTTGATGTTCGAATCATGAATGCGGCACATCTCTTCCCGCAGCCGCGCCTCATCCTCCCCGTGCTGCCAGAAGAAAGGCAGCATGTAGTTGCCGTTACGGTTCTCCAGAACATCGTCAATTCTCGAACTTCTCACTTGCGCCCCTTACTTACCAATGGCTTCGCCACCCCTCACCCCCCCCGACCTCTCTCCCAGAGTGAGATGACGGCATGATTGCATAAAACGGATTCACGCATCAAGCTATTCCACAAACAAGATATCAGCGCTTGACATCTTGCGAACAAATCGGCAACTTTTCCATCTTATTAACGAAGGATGCTATCACGCGGAACAACCAAAACCAACAGCGAGGCCCAACGATGCATGATTCAAGAGACATATTCGGCGCAGAAATCCAGTATTGGCGTTTAGATCCCGGTTACTGGGAAAGGGTTGTCGGGTTGCTGGCCTCCACGGGGCTTCGTTGCGTGACAACCTATGTGCCGTGGGAAACGCATTGCGTTGCGCCCGCCGACAAACGCCATCCGGGCGGAAGATTTGATTTCGAGGGACGCTCGGACCCGCGATTGAACCTGATGCGCTATCTTGAGATCGTCGAGAAGCACGGCTTATCGCTTAATTTCAGGGCCGGCCCCTTTGAATGCAATGAGATGTATTTCGGAGGATGCCCGGGTTGGGTTGTCACCGGCGACGCAAACATGATGGTGTGGGACCATTTAAACCGGACCACCAAGGGCTATGGCGGAAGAAGCAGCCAGCCGTCGTATCTTCACCCGGATTACCTTCGCATGGTCAGAGGTTATTTCGACGCGGTCGATCCCATCATCATGGCGCACTCGAAGAAGAACGGCGGCTGCGTGACCATGATAAACCTTGACAACGAAGTGAGCTACATCGTTCAGGACAGTTTTCTGAACTCCGACTACAATCCGGTCAATCTCCGGGCCGGCGGTTTCTATCATCAGTTCCTGCTTGAGAAATACGCAAAGGCTGCCAATCTTCCTTACGCCCGCCGCTATTCGTCAATCGAGGATGTCGCGCCGCCTCGTGAAGTTCCCGCCTCTCTGGATGGGGACGCGGCACGGTATCTTGACTGGGTCGAGTTCAAGGAATGGGCCATGTGCAAGTTCCTGGCCACGCTCCGGGCAATGCACGTGGAGAATGGCGTCAGCGGAATAGACTTCATGACCAATCTCAATCCGCATCTTCCCGAGGGCGTGCCGACCCGCATGCCTTCATTCGAGAAGGCGGTCGACGGCCTGGTGGGATACGATTTCTATCGCGGCACTTTCATGAGTTACAGCGGTTATCACTCAATGGCGAGGGTGCTCAAGCTCATGAACTCCAGCTTGAATTACACATGGTCAGCCGAGTTCATGTCCGGAACATGGGAAAAAGTCCTGAGCACCAGGGTCAGCGACGATCATATGCGCTTCATGGCGCGCTGCGCGCTTGCGCAGGGTTGCAAGGCCATTTCGTGGTTCATGTTTCATGACCGCGATCACTGGGGCGACTGTCCCTGCAGCAACCACGGCCAGCCGCGGCCAAGCCTGGATGTGTTGTCCGAAACGGTGGACATCTGCTTCAACCGGATCAAGGGCTGGGACAATCTGAAGCCCATGAACGACACCGTTGTTATTTACGACATATCGCAGCATCGCCACACGGCAATCGGCGACTCCATGCCATGCGCGGACAACACCAATTACACGGGCAAACCCGCAATCGGCGGTGTTGATGCCGGCCTGGCATCCCTGGAATACCAGGGATTGTTCCGACTGGTGGAACTCAACGGCATGCAAGCGGCCTCGTGCGACATAGCTCATGACGCAAGCATTTTACGCGAATATTCCCTTGCGTTCATGCCCGGAGGCGGAATGGCTGATGCGCAAGGGAGCCGGCGCCTCGCCTCTTATGTTCGCTCAGGGGGCACGCTCGTTGTCAGCGGACCATGGCCCGCGAGAGATCCGCGGGGACGCATTTTCAAGTTCCTGGGCATGAAGACACCGGCGAACAAGAGCGGCTCGGTTCAGAAACTGCCGTTAGGCAAAGGCTGTGTTATTTGGAATCCGGCATGGATCTGCCAGGAAGCGCCCGAGGTCGAAAAGCTGTCTTCAATAGAATGGGTTGGGAAGATGCTTGCGGCTTACGCGCCGCCGGCTCATGTTCTTATACGTCCGGCCAAGCCTTTCGTGTGGATGAAAGGCTATGACATCACGGTGGAAAAACGCAACTTCGGCACGGCCGTACTGCAGCGCGGAACCTCCGAGTCCGTTCTTTTCGTCCTGAATCATTACCCCGAGGCCGTTGAGTTCGAAGTAATTTTCGGACGGGATAAGGTCAGGCGTCTTGTCAACATATCCACCAATGAAACAATCGAAGTCAAGAGCGGGCGAGCGCGGGTGGATGTCGACAGGAAGGCGGCCGATATATTCAGGGTTGAGACATAGTTCGATTCATCCTGTATTCGGCGGATCATAGCCGCGGAAAAGCGCAAGATGCGCAAGAAGAACAAATTGTTGAAAGTTTAGATGCGTCCCCAATGCCCCCTTCATTTGCCCTCCTTTCCTCGCGTCCGACACCTATTGCCGGCAACTGGAGGGCAATATAACTCAAGGACTCGATCCCAGTGTTGCGAACTTGGCGGGATTTCTGAAG
>JAGYMT010000122.1 GCA_018400335.1 Kiritimatiellia bacterium
GCTGACTATCAGCCCGCCGTTAAGGCCGAACTGGCAGCAATGCAGAGCCGCAAACGCTTTGACAGGATACTCACCGAGGCCGCCGTCCGCGGATTCTTGGTCAAGGTCGGCATGGGGCGCCGTGTCTATCTTTCGCTGACAGCCAAAAACCCCGAGGAACTCGCGTCATGGGTGAAGGCAAAGTTTCATCGCCTGGCCAATTATCAAGAGCAGGAACGGGAAGCAAGGAAGGGACAGCAAGGGGTCACCGACCGGGGCACCGAGGGGGACACCGAGGGGGGCAGCTTTAAGAAGTCTTAACAAGAATACGTTCTCAAGAAGGCTCTTAAAAGAAGACCCCTTATAAGACATCATCCCGCCCGGAGGCGTGATAATGCGTGTGTGTGCTTTTTTGAAATACACGTTAATTGAAGAATGAAAGGAAAGCGACAATGACAAAGAAACAGGTCAATGAAATCACCGAGGTTATTAGGCTCATCGCCCACGGTCCCTTATCCGGTCCCGGAGCCCACCCCATGGGTATGGAAGCTTTATCCATGGCGCTGGCCGGCCAGAACACCCCAGGCGCCGACAGCGTTGCAGCTGGCCTGCATCATGTTGCGGACTCGCTCGGCACTATTGCGGACGCCCTCTCCGATATTGCGCAGGCGATCAAAGCACAGGGCGATGCGGCGTCACCTTTACCGCCGAACGACAAAGCACACAATACGAGAGGCGCCTGAAGCGTGGTGTGCATGATGAACAAAACAACGACATCCGACAGGCTTGCGCAAGTGGTTGATTGCGTGAATGTTGAAAAGGTACTCCCGAAGGCAAGCAGCTCGGTACCTAATGCCTCGCAATCAGCGAAAAAAACGAATAGACAAACAGGAGAATAATGAAGGTTCAAAACATGCCCATTGACAAGCTGACACCCTACCCGGACAACCCCCGCCAGATACCCGCGGAGGCCGTTCAGGCGGTTGCCCGCAGCATCAAGGAATTCGGATTCCGGGTTCCGATAGTGGTTGATGCCAAGCGTGTGGTTATCGCCGGCCACACCCGCCTTCTGGCCGCCAAACAGCTTGGATTAAGGGAAGTCCCGGTCCACGTTGCCACCGATTTGACCCCCGATCAGGTCCGCGCGCTCCGCCTGGCGGATAATAAGACCGCCACCTTTACCAAGTGGAACGCTCCATGCCTCGACAAGGAGCTTGCAGCACTTCAGGCGGCGAGCACGCTGTTATGCGAGGCAGCAGGCTTCCCGCTGGAGGTTGAGGCGCTTGTTCAGGCCATCCGCGAGGAAAAACCCTTCGATGATGCCGACGCCCAGGCCAAGCGACGGCAGGAAAAGGCCGAGAAACTCGCGGCCACCATCGAGAAGGTGAAGGCCGTCGTGTCGGACCGTTCCGACGTGCAGGCGGTTGTCATTCCTCTTGATGAGACTGGAAAAGCCTTCATCCTGGCCGATCCCGTCTTTGCCGACTTTGTGTCCGAACTGAAACGCGCCATTGATGCCGGAGAGCAGAGCCCACTTGCCGCTATCCTGAAGGAGGTCCGCCCGTTATGAAGCGAACGCTCGAAATCATCCGGAGAGCCTACGAGGTCGGCAAGAACCCCGTCATGGCTTTCAGCGCCGGAACCGATTCTGCGGTCCTGCTGGACATCATTCATTCACGCACCGAGCACCGCCCGCCGATCCTATCTGTTGACGATCAGATGAGCGATCCGGCCACGTTGCCCTTTATACGCGAGACCGCCAAGAGATATGGCGCGCGCCTGATTCTGGCCCGGGCGCCCATCACACCCCTGGAGCAGTGGCATAAATCAGGCTGGCCGATGCTTGGAAAACTCGCCGCCCGGTTATGGATGCAACGTCACAAAAACCGCGACATGGGTTTCCGCGTGGACGTGTCAAGCTGCTGTCGGAATATCAAGATTGCACCAGGTCGGCAGGCCATGAAGCAGGCAGGCAGCACCCTCCAGTTTACCGGGCAACGTGGTCAAAGTGATGATGCCTTGCGCGGTATGAGAGCGGAGAAGGATTCCACACTCTTCTTCCAGAAGACCGACCGTATATGGATATGCAACCCGCTCGACGGCTGGACCGATACCATGGTCAAGCGATATGTTGAGGCGCACAACATCACGCTGCACCCCGCACGCGCCCGAGGCGCCCAGACGATCGGCTGCCTTTACTGTGGCGGAGGCGGGCAATTCGACAACTCCGGATTCAGGCACTTGCGCCGCCTGTATCCCGACGCATGGCGGCAACTCATGGTTGACTGGCAGGCCGGCGAAATCGTCCTTTCCGTCAAACATGATCAGCCCTTGCACGTGATCCGCGCCGCCATCGAACGGTTAGGAGGCCTGGAAGAAGTAGCACGTGAGCACCCACACGTCTTTGACTTCTTGCGGATTAAGCCCCTGAAAGGATACTCGAAATGAACACGGACACCAATTCCGCGCTGCTGTCATCGGCAGCCCGTAAGATCAAGAGCAAGCGCCGCCTGTCGGACGCGGAATATCATGCCGTATGCGGCGCACCACTACCCGAGCCCGACCGCGAGCGCATCCTTGCCGCCAACTTATCCTTTACCATCGCAGCAGCCCAAGCCGGAGGAAGGTTGTCTCCGCACGACAGACGCATAATCACCGAGCACGCCCCAGACAGCGCCGCAGCACTTAACGCCCACGACCAGTCTATCAAAGAACGCCACCGCGAGAGCCAGCGGCGAACGGCTACCCGATACCGCAGCGCCGATCTGGAGGTCAAAATCGGTGAGCCGATCAACCCCAGACGCCGCGCCCGTTGCACCGCCTCGCTTGAATCCTTTTTGCGCACCTACTTTCAACAGGAATTTCCGGATAAATTCGACGCAAACATGCTGGAGGTTATTACCATCGCCGAGCGAACAATCAACGCCGGCGGCCGATTCGCCGTTGTCATGCCCAGGGGCTCCGGCAAGACAACAGTGCTATGCCGCGCCGCCCTATGGGGCAGCCTGACAGGTCGCCGCCCGTTCATCGTCCTGCTATCGGCCACGGACCCCGCCGCCGCCCGCCTGCTTCAAATGCTCTCCGTCGACCTCGCTGCCAACGAGATGTTGCGCGAGGACTTCCCGGAGGTATGCGCCGCCTTCCATGCCGGCGAAGGCCGCCCGCAGCGACTAAGGGCGCTCCACGCCGACGACGAAATCCTGCACTGCAACGCCACCCGCGACCGGCTTGTTTTTCCAACGCTGGAACGCCAAGGAACCGCCGCGCAAGGTCAAATCATCGTGTGCCGTGGTCTAACAGGCGCATTGCGCGGCATCACCCACACCAAGCCCGATGGAACGACCCTCCGCCCGTCTTGCGTACTGGTTGATGATCCGCAGTCTGATGAGAGCGCCCGCAGCCCACAGCAGGTCGGTGAACGCGAGAGCCTACTATCCGGCGCCGTTCTCGGCCTGGCCGGTCCGCGTCAGACAGTTGCTGCGCTGGTTGCTCTGACGTGCATAAAACGCGGCGACCTCGCCGACAGGCTTCTTGATCCCAAACAGCACCCCGAGTTCACATCGCGCCGGTTCCCGCTTGTGGACAAATGGCCGACTGCAACAGAGCTTTGGGAGGAATACGACGAGGCATGGCGCAGCGACGGCGCCAAGGCCGCGTCAGCCCTTTACCGCAAGCACAGACGCCAGATGGACGACGGCGCAGTTATCTCTTGCTCTTGGCGCATCCGACCCGGCGAAGTATCAGCTATCCAGACCGCGCATAATCTCAAGTTGGAGATGGGCGAGGCCGCTTTCGCGTCCGAGATGCAAGGGGAGCCGCTCGCGGTCAATGCCTCGATCTATGACATCACAGCACAACAGGTCACTGCACACACGACAGACCTTGCACGCCTGCACCTACCACCGGCAGCAACGGTTTTCGGCGGGCATTGCGACATAAACCGCGCCGGCCTGCACTGGGCGCTTGCCTCGTTCGATCAAAGCATGACTTCTCATATCGCAGACTATGCCAAGCACCCGGCACATGGCGACCTATGGCGCGAAAACGCACCACAGCGAGACAAATTAATCGCGATATTTGACGGATTGAAAGCAGTGTGCGACCACATCGCTGCCACCAGATACACCAGGGACGGCGCCCCGATCCTGCCCGGCCTGATTCTCATTGACGCAAGCTATGAGTCTGACATCGTGCACCAATTCGCGGAACAAGCACGGTTTCCCTTCAAGGTCATGCCCGCCATCGGCAGGAATTCAAGCCGCTATCGCTGGAACAAGCAGACGCTCGTCGGAAGCCCCGGAGAACAATGTCACATTCAGAGACCGCTTTCGCGCCGTTGTCCATACGTAATGTTCAACTCTTGCCACTGGCGCGAGGTTATGCAACGCGCATTCTTAGCCACCCCAGGAGCCCCCGGCGGCTGCACGCTTTACGCCGTCCCAACCCATAAGTATCACGCCGCATTCGCAGAACACATCATCGCCGAGCGTCTTGTCAACAAATACCCGACCGACCTTGGCATGCGGTGGGAGTGGCGCCACCAGCCCGGCGCATTATGGGACTGGGGCGACGCGCTGACGGGAGCCTGGGTCAGTGCCGCCCTGCAAGGTCTAAGCACGAGCGGCGAGCCGGTCAATATGGCGCGCCGGCGGAAAGTGTATAGAGCGAAAGATTTTATTCGATGAACAAACGCAGCACATCAAACGCTGATATTTGGCGCACATGCCTGCACGAGGCCGCACATGTCGTGGTGGCTCGTGCCCTGAATTATTGGAACTGCACAGCATCGGCGTGCGTCAATCTGATTGAGGGAAACGGTGCCGCTGTCTACTGCTGGGGCATGACCAAGACTGTCGAGGCTATAGCAAACGCAAGCGGCGACTATGGAGTGCGGCTATCACGAGTATTTCCCGCACCCCGCCACCGGCCACGCCATTTACCGGACGCCAGCACCACCACCGGCAAGCGCGCTCAAGCCATCCGCGAGATTCAGTCCGAGGCGGCGACCGTTTTACACCGCGAAGCCGTCGCATCGGGCACAGATGCCGAACGCGTCGCTCGTTACTCGATTTCATTCGACCCGACCACCCCCCGGGACTGGCAGCAACGCTTTCGCCGCATTCACGCCCAAGCGCGGCTTGAGGTATGGCGCCACCGGCATGAAATTCGAGCGGTGGCCAGTATCCTATTCCGGGAAGGCGAGATCGTAATTCCAGGCGATCCAGAGCATGAAGCATTTTTTTGCCGGTTGCATGGTGCGGCCAGCAGTGAGGAAAACAGAAAGCAGGAGGAAAAGTAAGATGAAGAAAATGCCGTTTCAACAAATGATGGAGTTAAGGCGCAGACTCGCGGCGGGAGCGGAGCCAGCGGCACTGGTTACAGAGGTTCAAGACTACGGATTCGACCTCGATGCCCTGCAGGCTTTACAAGCCACAGTCAAGCGCGACGGCGCGGCCATGCTTCGTTTCGGCGGTTCAGTTGAATTCAAAACGAGATAACACGAAAGGAAAAAAAAGATGAGCAAAAAAACAGTTACAGAGCAGATGCAGGAACAGAAGGCCGACGCTTTCGAAAAGGTCAAGAGCGCATTCTGGAACGATGAAGACCCGGCCACCATTGCGCGGATTGCACTTACAGGCGGATTGACGGAAGCGGAGATCCACAAACTGGAAGACCAGATCACAGCCGCGAAGGCCCAGTTGAATGAGCTCAACTCGTTCGACATGCCGGCAATAATAGCCGCGAAGAAAAACGCTGAAAATGAATATCGCAAGGCCGACGCGATATTGAAGAAATCGGAAAACGCGCGTGATGATGCCGCTGACACGCTCAACACGGCCAGCATGCTTGTCGATAACGCGAAGCAAGCCTACGAGAGCACGGCAAACCTGGCAGGGCAGGGGAAAATCCCGCTCGACAGGGCGCCGGAGCCGGTCAAGAAAATCGTAGTTTTTCGCCAGGCGGCAGAAGTCGTGAGCCTCGTTGATGGAAAAATCCTCACCGCGAAAGCGCAACAGCGGAGGCTTCAGCCTGAACTTGAAGCGCTGGAAATCCGGTTCAAGCAACTCAACAAGACCGCTGACGGCGAGATCGCAGTCGTTTACAGACCAGGCGGAACCGTCAAGGAAGTTGACGCCATCAAATCGCGCTTGAAAACGGTCAAGAAGGAAATGGCCGACCTGGAGAAGGCACAGGCGGAGGCGGAGGCGGAGCTTCCCGCAGCCCAGGAGGCGGCG
>JAGYMT010000123.1 GCA_018400335.1 Kiritimatiellia bacterium
ACGCTCTGGCCGATTTCGCCATGGTCGGCGAGCTGGCGCTGAGCGGCGAGGTTCGCCGCGCGCGCGGCGTCCTCTCTATAGCCATGACTATGAAGGCGGAGGGCCGGAAAGCCTTTCTCGTTCCCGTCGAAAACGCGGATGAGGCGGCGGTGGTCGAGGGAATTGACGTGTACCCGGTGCGCAGCCTCGATCACGCGGCGGCGATAATATCAGGACGCGCCGCTGAAGCTCCGTACCGCGTTCGGGTTGAAACGTTCTTCGAGAAGGAATCTTCATGCGACGATGATTTCGCGGACGTGAAAGGCCAGGAGCAGGCGAAGCGGGCGATCGAGGTGGCGGTGGCGGGCGGCCACAACGTCCTTATGGTCGGCCCGCCGGGCACCGGCAAGACGATGCTCGCAAAGCGCATACCCTCGATTCTCCCGCTCATGACGCTCGACGAGGCGCTGGAGACAACCCGCATTCACAGCGTTGCCGGCGTGCTTCAGCCGCGCCAGGCGCTGGTGGCAAAGCGCCCGTTCCGATCCCCGCATCACACCGTGTCGGATGCCGGCCTGCTCGGCGGCGGCGCACACCCGGTGCCGGGCGAGGTGAGCCTCGCCCACAGGGGCGTACTCTTCCTCGACGAATTGCCGGAGTTCCACCGCAACGTGTTGGAGGTCCTGCGCCAGCCGCTGGAGGACGGTGTGGTGACCATTTCGCGGGCAATAGCGAGCCTCACCTTCCCCTGCCGCTTCATGCTCGTTGCGGCGATGAACCCCTGCCCCTGCGGATACTGGGGCGACACAAAGCACCAGTGCCGGTGTAGTCCGCTCCAGATCCAGCGCTACAGGAACCGGATTTCCGGTCCGCTGCTGGACAGGATTGACATCCATATCGAGGTTCCGGCCATCCGGTATCAGGAGCTTTCCGCGATCGGTGCCGGCGAGCCATCCGCGGCCATCCGCAAGAGAGTTCTGGCGTCACAGCTCATCCAACAGAAACGATTTCAGCGCCTGCGCAAAGTCCATAACAACGCGGCAATGCGCCCGAAGGATCTGCAGCATTTCTGCGCCCTGAAACCGGAGGCACAGGATCTGCTTAAGATGGCTGTCACCGACCTGCATTTCAGCGCCCGCGCATACGACAGGATTCTTAAAGTCTCCCGCACCATAGCGGATCTTGAAGGCGCGGAGGATATCCAGCCACATCACGTTTCAGAGGCCATCCAATACCGCCTGCTGGACAGGCAGGCATGGGCATAGGATTGATACGCTAAACGCACAAGGCACTTCATTATAATCCTTATCGGAAACGCAGGCCGCCTGATATGTTCTTAACATAAGAATATCAATTGCCATATGCATGCATATTAAACGTCATTTCATCGGCTGGGATGGGCCGATCGTGGAAAAGGTCAGCCGCTGGCTACTCGAGGGCAGGACGGGGACCGGTCCGGTTGATTTCCACGATATTCTCATCATGGTCCCCACGCTCCAGGCCGGGCGTCGCTTGCGAGAGGTGCTGGCATGGCAGTGCCACGAACGCAAGACCGTTCTCATCTCCGCCATGATTGTAACGCCGCATTATTTCTTCTCCTGTTACCAGCCCGAGACGACTGTCGCCAATCCCGCCATGATCAGGGCCGTATGGACACAAGCGCTGGAACAGGCCGATCTTTCGAAATTCAGCGCTTTTTTCCCGCAGCCCGGGAACTTGGATCATATTGACAAGTTCCAGTGGGCGCTGGCTACCGGGGAAATGATTGAACGCCTGAGACAGGAACTGGCGGACGGCGGATATTCCATACGGGACGTTATCAGCAGGCATGCAGCGGAACTCCAGGAGCTTGAGCGCTGGAATGACCTGGCTGGGCTCGAGAAACTCTATCTGGAAAAACTCAAGGAACTGGGCTTTTCCGATTCCTGCGTCGTGAAAATCGGCCTGGCCGAAACCCCTCAGATCGAGCCAGACATAACACGCATTGTCCTTGTCGGTGTGCCGGATCCGACCCTGCTGGCGCTCCGGGCGCTCGAGAATCTGGCCCGCAATCATAACGTTGATATCCTCGTCCATGCGCCGGAAGCCGAAAGCGCCAAATTTGACAATTGGGGCCGGCCTGTGCCCGCCGCCTGGGCGAACGAGAAGGTGGATATCCCCGGCTGGGACAACAATGTGTTTCTGGAATCTTCCCCGGAAAGCGAGGCTGACAGGGTCGTGGAACTCCTATCCGGCCTGCCAGCCGACTATGGGCCCGCCGATATCGGGATCGGCGTGCCTGACGCGGCCGTGATCCCCTTCCTCGACGAGAAGCTCCGGGCTATCAGCCTGCCTGCCTTCGATCCCGCCGATGCCCCGTTCATCGGGCATTCGCTCGGCCGCCTCGTTGAAACGATGTTCAAACTGCTCCAGTCACACGCCTATGGCCACGTCGCCGACCTGCTGCGCAACCACGATTTCCTGCGCTATCTCCACGCTTCGCACGACCTCGACTCCCTCGCCATCCTCTCTGAGCTCGACGAGTTTCAGAACTATTATCTGCCTGTCACGCTGGAAAGTATGTTGGCGGCATTCCGCGCCGCAAGAAAAGGCAATCCGGGGGGGCGTGAAGATTTCACCGTGCTGGGCAAGGCTCTCGAAAACATCGAGTCCCATGTCAAAGCGTTCGATCGGGAACCGCTCGAAGCGGCATGGCGTTCGTTCATGGGATCGGTCTACGAAACCCGCAAGTTGAATGAGGAATCCGCGAAGGACCGCGAATTCCGAGAGGCTGTGGAGCTTATGGAGGACACATTTCGCGAGTTGAGAGAATTCCCGGATGGTAAGATGCGCTTGGATAAGAACCGGCTCAACAACATTTTCTTCCGCCGTTTGCGGGATCAAGTTTATCACCGCGAGCGGGCCGGAGAAATCCTGGATTTACAGGGCTGGCTGGAGCTGCCATGGACCGACACCAAAGTCCTCTTCATCGCGGGACTGAACGAGGAATTCGTCCCGGGCGGAAGCCTCGGCAACGTATTCCTGCCCGACAGCCTCAGGAAGGTTCTCAGCCTCCGGGACGATCTTTCGCGGTTCAGCCGCGATGTGTTTTTGCTGAAGGGCCTCGTGGAATCGCGCCGCCATGAAGGCCGGCTCTGCATCATCGCCGGCAAGCGCACATTGTCCGGCGACCCGCTTCGGCCTGCGCGCCTCCTGTTCCAGTGCGGCGATGAAGATCTCCCCGACCGTGCACGACAGCTCTTCAAGCATCTTGAACAGGCCGCACAAGTGCCGGCATCCGCGACCATCTTCCGGCTGAAGCCCGCCGCTTGCGCGCAGGATCGGAAGATACTGGAGAGAAAAATTATTTCAGTAACCGCCTTTCGTGATTACCTTGCCTGCCCCTTCCGCTTCTACCTGAAGCATATCCTAAGGATGGACTCGCTTGACGACGACAAGATCGAGTTGGATGCCCTCGATTTCGGAACCATCATGCACGACGTCCTGCAAGTGATGGGCGCGGATCGCAAGCTCTGGGCCTGCGGTGACGCAGTGCTGCTTGGCAGGGATCTCGCCAAGCTAGCCGACGATGCAGCCGCGCAGCGATACGGAAAGGACCTTCCGCTCGGCACGCTCGCCGCGATGTCCGCCGCCCGTGCGCGCCTTGAAGCCTTCGCCGCCATCCAGGTCGAGCTTGCCACCGGGGGCTGGGAGATCGTCGCCACGGAGCAGAAGAAATCCGTCATCAGAAATGGCTTCACCATCAACGGAAAGATTGACCGGATTGATCGCCATAAGGCGAGCGGCAGAATCCGCGTCATTGACTACAAGACCTCCGACAGCCCCAAGCCGCCGGATTCCCGGCATCTGGAGAAATGCCGGGAAGAAACGGGCGCTTATAACGAGATCCTGATGAGCGGCAAGCCGAACAGGAAGGGAAACGCCAAGGGATCCGCGCATAAGTGGGTGGATCTCCAACTGCCGCTGTATTCACTGCTTTATCGCGGCGACACTGCTTTCGATCCGAATATCGAGCTGGCCTATTTCACCCTGCCGAAGGCCGTCAAGGGAACCGGCCTGATCGTATGGGATGGTTTCACAGCGGAAATACTGGACTCGGCGGTCAAATGCGCGGATGGCATCCTCACTGATATCGCCGCCCGGCGCTTCTGGCCGCCCTCTGATGGCGTGCCGTTCGATGACTTCGAAACGCTGTTTCTGGATTCGCCGGAAAGGACATTCGATATCGAGGGATTTCCGCCATGACCGGGAAGAAGAACATTTCATCCGTCCGGACCGGGAACCGGGACGGCTTGCAGAGGAGCGCTTCACCTGGACACCTGGCCATCCTGGCCTCGGCGGGCTCCGGCAAGACCACACGGCTGACCCAGCGTTATATTCAACTCCTTGCCGATAAGGATTTGAAGCTCACGCCCGGCCGAATTTGCGCGCTCACTTTCACCCGCAAGGCGGCCGGCGAGATATTCGACAGGATTGTCGAATTCCTGTGCGACGGAGCCGGCGGCGATGCCATCAGATTGTCCGGCCGACTTGGAATGCCGGGCCTTGACGAGCGCGAATTCGGACGGCTTCTGCGACTCTTTCTCGATCATCTGCACCGGGCCGTTATAGGAACCATGGACAGCTTCGTCTTCGGCGTGGCTCGGGCATTCCCTATCGAACTGGGAATTCCCATGGCATTCCAGGCCGCGGAGTCCGACAGGGCGGAAGGCAGGGCAATGCAGCAGCAGATACTCGCCAGGATCCTCGCCGCCCCCGGTGCCGGCGGCGCAAAGGATTTCTTCGAGGCCTACAAGAGAGCCACTTTCGGCATGGAGGAAAAGAAAGTGGCGGACTTTCTCGATCAGATGATCGCCGGCCTGCACATGGCCTACCGGTTCTGTCCCGACAGATTGAAATGGGGCAACACGAGCCTGATCTGGCCCGGAAGCGGGAATGCAAACCCACGGATATCCGACGAGAAAAAAATGTCAAGACAGTCTGAAATTGTCCTGCAATGGTTGGATGCTGCGACGGAACGGAACTTGCCGGCCAAAACTCTTGCGGACAGCCTGCGAAAGATCACGGTTGCATTGGCAGAACATGGCATGTCCGCGGCCTGGCATGATGATTTCTCCGGCGTTGTGTTCAATCAACTACTGGCGCAGCAGGATACGCTCAGGCAGGGCGATGCCGTTCTAGCATACCGCAAAAAAGAATTCCCGCTGCCCAACGACGTTGCGCGGGCGCTCGGCACGCTGACGGATAACCTGGTGGCCGTTGAAATAGAACGAGCCGTTGAGAAGACCAGAGGTCTCTTCAACCTGCTCGAACACTACGATCGCGCCTACGAAAAGGAATCCCGCGAGTCGGGTCGCTTCAGCTTCAGCGATATCCAATACCTGCTGGCGCTGGGCGATATTCGCCGCAATATCCTTCCCATCAGCCGCGAGCGCAAAGAGGGGCGCCTTTTTATTGATTACCGTATGGACTCACGGCTTGACCACTGGCTGCTCGACGAGTTCCAGGATACGAGCGACCTGCAATGGGCCATCTTCAGCAACCTCATCTCCGAGCTTGTCCAGGGCGATCCGGAAGGGCGCGAGCGCAGTTTCTTCTACGTCGGCGACGTCAAGCAGTCGGTATATCGCTGGCGCGGCGGGAATCCCAGACTCTTCCTCGATATTCAAAAACAATACAACGGTGCCGGAACGGTGATCCGCTCCGAGAGCATCGCGAAAACATACCGCTGTTCGCCGCCGGTGGTCGAAGCCGTGAACCGCGTGTTCTCCAGCCTGCCCGGCGAGCACCTGCCGGAAAGAGCCATAGGGGAATGGCAGGCGGTGTGGACCGAACACGAGGCCAATGACAAGAGCGCAAAAGGCTTTGCTGCGCTCATTCAGCATGAAGAAGCTGATGATCCTGAGGATGCACGCCGGCGGCTGGTAGCCGACCTGCTGAATGAAATCCAGCCCGTCAAGCGCAAGATCAGCGTCGGCATCCTCGCGCGGGACAACAAGGCCTGCGGCGAGCTCGTCAACCTGCTCCGCCGGGAATGTCCGGAGATAGGGTTTGTGCACGAGGGCAAGTTCGGCATCATTGAAAACGAGCTCGCCCGCGGAATGCTTGCACTGATCCGCCTGTCCGCCCATCCCGGAGACGAGTTTGCATGGCAGCATGTCATTATGACCCCCCTCGCAATTGCACTGAAACAAGAGGACATCACGCGAACCGACATCGCCCCCCGCCTGCTC
>JAGYMT010000124.1 GCA_018400335.1 Kiritimatiellia bacterium
GGAGCAGATTTTTTGAGTCGGTGCAGAACCGAAAGCTGCCTTTTCACGGCAGAAAAGCGATTGATGCTCGCCACATCTGCTGCGCCATTCTTCAGGGGTGTTGATCCTGACCTATGGCTATCGCCAGGCGCCCTTCGGCCAACGCGTGGCGTTAAGTCGGGATGATGGCATGACCTGGGACCACGACTGGATTTTTCGCGACGATGGTTTGGACGACGACCTTGGCTACCCCTCGACGGTGGAACTTGGCGACGGCAGCCTGGTTTCGGTCTATTATCAAAAAGCCGCGGCCGGCGAGAAGTGCTCGCTGCTGTGGTCAAGATGGCGATTGCCCGTTAACCAGGAAACAACACCATGAATTCACGGATTACACTATCGCTCCAGGCAAAAGAGGGCAACCCCCGCAACTCGGAAGGATCCTTCATCACCTTGAAGGATGAACGCATCCTTTTCGCCTACAGTCGCTATCGGGACAAGGACGACGGCAAAACCTGGCAAGCCGCAGTGGACATCGAGACCGATCCCGGCCGCGGTTTCTGCTACACAGCCATCCATTTCACGGACGATGCCGTTTTGCTGGCCTACTGCTGCGGCGGCGGCCAAAGCGCCGTATTGCAGGATTGCTGCATTCGACGCATTGAATGGAACGAGCTGCCGGATGTGCGCGCGCTGCACGGAAACATGAACGGAAGGGATGTTTGAAATGGAAACATTATTGACCGATTTCAGTTGTGCCCTGCCGCAAGACGCCTGGGTGGCGGACCGCGCCTTCGGTGACGTGCCGGCCAAGCCCGCGGGCGGCTGGCGGCTGATGGACTACGTGTGCAAGGAATATGCGGGGCGCATGCTGACGACCTGCCAGCCCGATGCGGCGATATTGCGCATTCCCTTACGGCTGAAGGGATGGCATGCCGTGTCGATCGGTATTGGCTGTTTCTGGGGGGAGGGGGCTCTGGATGTCCGGCTCAGTGGCGACCCGGACTGGCAGTGCTTGCACGTGAAAACGCCGGGCGAGGAACCCTGGATGATGGCCGACCTGACCGGTCGCGATCTGGAAATACGGCCAACCGAGGACCCCGTGTTTTGCCGGCTGCGCGGCAAATCGATGGTGGCCAGCCTGTTGTCCGTGCGCGCCGTCCCCATGCCCGGGGAACACGTGGCCCGAATCCACGACGAGACACCACGAAAACTGGTCTACATCAACGACGGCCATGGCATCTTTTGGTTGGACGCCAAGCCCGGCCCGGATACCGTGAAGCGATTTCTTGAACCGTTTGCGGACAGCGACTGGAACGTCTGCTGTTTTGGCGTTGGCGGCGCGGATCTGACCAATTACCCCAGCGAGGCCGGGACCATTCTGGGTGACGGCTGGGACTTCCCTCGCGAAGGCGATTCGATCAAGGCCAGAATGCAGGAGACACTGAGCCGGGGGTGGGATGCCGTGCGGCAGGTCGCGGAAGCGACGCATGCGTGGAAACAGGAATGCTGGATCTATCTGCGTCCCCAAGCGTGGATGGGAAACTGGCCGTTCGATCACGCTTTCCGCAGCCGCTTCTACGGCGAACACCAACACTGCCGCTGCGTCGAGGCGGACGGCCGGCTGGACGCACACTTGAGCTTCGCCTATGACGAGGTGCGCGCCCAGCAGAACGCGATTGCCGCCGAAGCGCTTGAACGCGGCGCCGACGGCATTTGCCTGGTCCTGGTGCGCGGCTTTCCGCTGGCGCGGTACGAGGAACCGGTTCGTCGACGATATCGGGAATTGTACGGGCGTGACGCCCGGCAGTGTCCGGATACCGATCCTGAGCTGCGCCTGGTCTGGCGCGAATTCGTCGAACGCTGGCTGCGGGAACTTCGCGACTTGCTCGACGCTGCCGGACCGACCGCGTCGGGCGGACGCCGCAAGCTCTCGGTCATTAGCGGGGCGAATCTCGAATGGAACCAGCGTTTCGGCATGGACATTGCCTATCTCGCCCGCCAGGGGCTGTTGGACGCCGTGATGCCTTATCCGTACGGCTGGTGTTTCCCCGGGGCCGGTCCTTACCAACCCATTGCCGTGGAAGAATATGTTCGCGCCCTGGAGGGAACCGGGGTTCCGGTCTATCCCAGTCTCGGCTATTACGGCGATCACCATCTCGGGCTGGGTGAATACCGGCGTCGGGCGCATGCCTGCTACCAGGCCGGCGCGGCCGGCCTCTGCCGGTGGGATACCGATCCCCACCTGGCCAAGGTGCGTCTGAACAGCCCGGTCCAGACGCGACTCTGGTGCGAAGTCTATCAACCGGAGGATCGGAATCTGCCCTTTGAGGATATCGGCGGTATTCCGCAAGGACCGTTTTCGCCAACCGTTGGATTATAGGAGAAGAACATGGAACGCTACATCGCCATCGACAACGTCTGCGCCTGGCCGAATCTGACGAAGATGCCGGACGGCGCCATCATCGCCACCATCTTCAATCAGCCCTGTCACGGCCTCTGGGAAGGGGACGTCGAGTGCTGGGCCAGCGAGGACGGCGGGCGGCTCTGGCGGCTGCGCGGCACGCCCGCCCCGCATGAGCCGGGCACCAACCGCATGAACGTCGCCGCCGGGCTGGCCGCCAATGGCGACTTAGTTGTCCTCGCCTCCGGCTGGAACCACCGCCCGCGCCAAGGGGAAGGCGCCGCGGGACACGACGGGGAAGCGCGCCCGTTGTTGCCCTGGGTCTGCCGTTCGACCGACGGCGGCCGCACCTGGACGCGGGCCGAAACCCTTCTGCCGCCGGAAAAAAAATCGGCCCGCATCATCCCCTTCGGCGACGTCGTCCAGCTTAAGGACGGCACGCTCGGCGTCTGCATCTACAGTTGGCAGCCGCCGGACGAGCACAACTGTTACTTCTACAGCAGCACGGACGATGGGCGCACCTGGACGATCCGCGGCGTCATCCAGGAGAGCAACATCAACGAGACCGCGCCGCTGGTGCTTGCCAATGGCGACCTGCTGGCCTGCGCCCGCACCCTCGACGACCAGCACCTGGAACTCTTCCGCTCGACCGACCACGGCTGCACCTGGACGCGCGAACAGGCGGTCAGCGGCGCGATGCAGCACCCTGCGCACCTGCTGACTCTCGCCGACGGGCGCATCCTGCTGACTTATGGCCGGCGCGGGGAGCCATTCTTCCAGGGCATCGGTTACCGGCTCAGCGCCGACGGCGGCCGCACCTGGTCGGAGCCTGCCATCCTCCTGGAAAGTCACCACAGAACCGACATGAAATGGCCGCACAGTGACGGCGGCTATCCCGCCAGCGTTCCACTCGATGACGGCCGCATCGCCACCGCCTGGTACAGTAGCGCCGCTCCCGGCGTACACGAGCGTTACCATATGGGCATGGCGATATGGACGGTGGAGGCGGGCACGGAAACATGAACGGAAGGGATGTTTGAAATGGAACACTGCATCAGCGTCTCTCGTCATCCGCGCGCGCTGTGCGCGGTGCCGTCGCAGCCGCCTGGCGAAGAATGGGCCTATCAATTGGCGCACGTCTTTCAACTGAGCCCGACCGAGATCGGGTTGGCGCCCAACATTCGCCGGTGTCATGTGCAAACTGTCGATCTGGAGGTGGGGAACGACTTGCTCATCCTCGATAACTTTGACTCCATCTCCCCGAAAGCCACCGTGCCGATGAATCGTAGCGAACTCGCGGCCCACCCCCGGACGGGTGAACGTTTACTGATGAGCCGCTATCCCCTGGCCGGAGGGTTTGTGCCTCTCGGCGCCATGCGGGCCGACGGTTTGCCCCATCCCCACGCCGGCACCGGGTTCGCCATGTCACACGTCATCGGTTTTCCGGTGGACGCGAGGGGAAACGTGCGTGTCCGCGGCGAATGGGAGGTGGCTGACCGGTACGCCGCGGCCGAGGTGCAGCAGTACCGCTACGATGGGAAGCGGTTTTTCGTGGAGCACGTCGAGATGGCGCCGTTTGACGCGCTTTTGCCGGACTGGGTGTTTACCTCCATGCCGTTGGGTAATTGCCTGCCTGACGGTGATGACCTCCTGAACGGCTTCGTGGGGAAGCCGACCGGCAGCACGGGCAGCGCGGGCAGCGGGCTGGCCCGCTGGCGGCGTACCGACGGGCGGTGGCGGCTCGCTTCCTATGTGCCCGTTACGCCTCTGGATGGCGCCTACGAACCCAGCCTGGCGCGCGATGGCGACGGCAGCCTGCTGTTCGCCGCGCGCGGCGGACAGCCGGGGCCGCGGGAGAACTCGATCCTGGTCTGGCGATCGAGCGACGGCGGCGTCACCTGGGAATGGATACTGCACGCGCCCAAAGCGCGGGCCGGCACTCCGGTGACGATCAACAAGGCGACCGACGGCACGATCTATATCGCGGGTAATCCGTACATGGAAACCGATTCGCTCGGCCGCCGCCAGCCGTCCATCGAGATGCGCGAGACGCTCCTGCTCTGGCCGCTTAGCGATGATCGGCGGAGTCTGCTGGAGCCTATCATGGCACGCGACTGCAACGCCGATTTCGGAAAACCGCCTTACGGTTCCATCTGGCGCGCCGACCATCCGGTCGGGCTGAACGTCCGCCTGGCTGATGGCCGCTGGCATCACCTGCTGGCCTATCGCGTGCTGGAGCAGAACGAATGCATCGGCGGCGCCCCGGCCACCGCCCACACGGGCGCCTATCTCGAAGAAGTCAAGTTCGGCGAAACCGTAACCGCCGGGTGGATTTTTAATAGATGAGTCTCTTGCAAAACCCCTCGCGCCGCCCGCTTAGAGCGGTCGCCACGAGGGGTTTTGTAGGTGAAAATGGCGTGTGCGAACGCGTGTTGGACTGTTGGCGCGTTTGAGAGGCTGGAAATCGGCCTCAGATTGCAGTGGTGCAGGCGTCCCGCCTGCTCTTTCGTCAAAGAAACAAAGAGATTGCAATATGGATGATTTCAAACTCCTAATCGACCTGCACAAACTTTTGGAGAAACACGGCTACTCGCCCATTGGGCACTTTTTCTTGCCGGAACATTGCTGGCTGGACAAATACTACCGGCCCATGCAGGCGAGATTCCATGACTTCCTGAACCGGAACGGAAACAGCGAAAAATCACGTCAGATCGTGGCCACGGAGCAACGGGAGATTGACCTCTACGAGACATACAAGACTCACATCAGCTACGGGGTGTATATAGCAAGGAAACTGAATTTGTAAAACAAAGAGATAAAAAAATCAGGCAATGGTCAGGTTGAAGATCAGCGTGTTTTCCGTTGACATGGAAAGACCGAGTCTTCATATTCCTGCCGCTGGAGATCAACTGCCGCACCGGCGCGCCGGACTTTGTCCGTGTCGAAATCCAGGACGCCGCAGGCGCGCCGATCCCGGGATACACGCTCGATGACTGCCCCGAGATCATCGGCGATGAGATCGAACGCATCGTTGCGTGGAAGCAAGGGCCGGACCTCAGCCGCCTAGCCGGGCAGCCGATCCGCCTGCGCTTCGTGATGAAGGACGCGGATATGTTCGCGCTGCGGTTCAGAGATGAGAACCATGAATACATCTAAAGAGACGAACGTCCTGGCCGCGCGAGCGGCCAAGACGGTTGACGTGCGCTTGCGCGAGCGGCAGACGCTGTATGTGGCCCCCGACAACGAGGGCACGCGCAAATGGGGCGTCTACGGCTGCCCTGACATGCACCGCGCCGCCGATGGCAGCATCGTGGTCTATGACGGCGGCCATATGGACACCTACGACCGTGAAGCGGGCGCCATGGCGGCGGCGGTGGCGTTCCGTTCCCGCGACAACGGCCTGACCTGGAGCCCCGAGGAGCGGGCGAAAGAAGTGTCTGGCGCCGAGCCGCACGCGGGCTCTGGCTTCGCGCCCGGCAAGGTGTTCCATCTGACCGACGGCGCACAAGTGCAGTTCGTGCCGAAAGGACCGCCAGCTGACCTGCGCGCCTTGGGTGTCACCCCGCGATGCATGGTTGTTTCGGCCAATGAATACGGGCTGGTGGGGCTGTACCGCGCGGCCGATATCCCGCTGGAGGGCCGCACGTTTCAGGTGCGCCATCAGCCCGCCGGCGCGGACGCGCTCGAGGTGGCCGACGCCGTCTTCGATGTTCCGGACTGGCAAGTCGGCGCGGTGCTGAAGGGCAAGACGGCTGTGGCGACCTGGCCGGACGTGACGCCCACCTTCGATCCGCTTTCGCATG
>JAGYMT010000125.1 GCA_018400335.1 Kiritimatiellia bacterium
CGGGCCCCGGCAGCCAGGGCATTCGAAAAAGGAATACTTGAATCGGCACCCGACATGGGTTCGGTATTCATATCTGGTGAGTCCCTTTCTTGTGCCCAACTGACAACCAGCTATCACTCATTTCGTCTTCCCTCTGTCGGAATGGCCGGAATACAGGTTGACATCTAGCAAGGAATTGCGGCTGCCGCTAGACAAAATCACGCCCGAATCCAACAAAAATATGGCCTTAAAGCTCACGCCTGCTCGACTGAATATCGGACCCACCCTTCCGACGCGCCGCCCGGCGGCAGCACGAGCAGATGCGCGCAATCGCCGCGGCCCGCCGATACCAGGTTGGGCGCGTTTGGACTGGTCGTCAGGTTCTCAACGCAGAAATACGGCTTGCCCGGCGGAGTGTACGCGATCATATGCGTGAATTCACGGCTCGCACCGATCACGATCTTCCTCTTCAAAGCGCCGAACTCGATATCCGCGGTATCCTGCTCGCGGCGCTCGTAGAATATGTTGTCGAGGTCCAGCCCCTCGATGCTCCTGGGGGCGCGCAGATCAAAACCGGTTCCCGATATCGGCGAACAACCGCCGGTCGGCACGAGGTTCTCCTGGTCCAGCACTCCTTCGCACGGGATCCTCAGCCTCACGTCGCCGCGCGAACCGTGGATGCGCCAGTACGGATGAACGCCGAACCCGAACGGGATGTTGACGGAATCCATATTCTTCAGCAGGAATCCCACTTTAAGGGAGGGACTATCAGCGCCCGCCGCGCGGCCCGGTGATTTCACCATCTCAATCGCATGAGTGATCGTCAGCCGGCACTTGAACGGGAACCCTTCGAACACGGGATGCGAGGGCGTCACCTCCAGCCACGAAGTGATGCTGTCGCCGCCGTTCCGGCTCTCCATCGGCTCATCTCTCAGGAGTCCGTGCAGGAATACCTCGCGCCCGTTCTTCTTCTGCACGATCCGCTTGCCATCGAACGAGTACGCGCACCCCGCCAGTCGGCAGGGGGTGGGAAACATATTAAAGCCTCCCGAGAACGTGCCATCGTCGAGAAAGGCCTCCTCGTTCCAGTGGATGAACTCGATTCCATCCGCCTCGAAAGACACGAGGTTGGCGCCGAGCCGGGGCAGCACCGCGGCGGACGCCTGAACCGACCCGTCCTTCGAGAGCAGCGTGATCTTCTCCTGTTTCAGTTGTTCCTTGATCAGTTCTTTCATATGCCTCGCTTTGCAATTCTTGTTTCATTCACCATGAAGGGCATGAAGAGCATGAAGGGAATTTCTCTTCTTCATGTTCTTCATGTTCTTCATGGTGAATACTCCACTGTCCTTGTTTCCATCCGCTGAAACTCAAACAGCGTCGTCGAGGTTCCTTGTCTCCCTGATCGAATAGATGGGCTTGCCCTGCGATTCGTGATAGGTCCTTATCTGGATTTCAGCGAGTATTCCCATGCTCACGAACTGAATGCCGAAGAAGACCAGCATGAAGGAGGTGATCACCCAGAACGGCCTCTTCAGCAGACTGCCCGCGAACTCCGTACCGAACAGGTTGGCGGAGAGGTTTGCGGCTATCATGAAGGCCAGGAGCGCCCCGCCCAGCGAACCCAACATGAACCCCAGCTTCCCGAATATCTGGATGGGGCTCTTGCTGTAACGCAGGAGAAACGTTACGGTGAGGAGGTCGAGTATCACGCGCATCACGCGCGACAGCCCGTACTTCGACTTGCCCCTCAGGCGCGGATGATGGTTCACCACGACTTCGTGCACGGAGCCGCCAACCCAAAAGGCGAGCGCGGGTATGAACCTGTGCATTTCGCCGTAAAGCCGCACGTCCTTCATGACCTCCCTGCGGTAGGCCTTCAATGTGCAGCCGTAGTCGTGCAGCCGGACCCCGGTGATACTGCTGATCAGCCCGTTCGCAAGCATCGAGGGAAGACGCCTGCTCAGAAACGTGTCCTTCCTGTCCTGCCGCCAGCCGCTCACCACGTCGAATCCCTTATCCATCCCCTCAAGCAGCTTTGGGATGTCGGCGGGATCATTCTGCAGGTCGGCGTCCATGGTTACGATGATGTCGCCCCGCGCGTGATTGATCCCCGCGCTCATCGCGGCGGTCTGCCCGAAATTGCGCCTGAACCTGATCAGGCGCAACTGCGGCATTGACGATGCCTCCACCACCAGCTTAGCCCATGTGCCGTCGGTACTGCCGTCATCCACCAGGATGATCTCGTAGCTCTTTCCCATCGCTCCAAGCGCGGCCCGCAGCTTGCCGCACAGGTCCTCGACGTTCTCCTCCTCGTTAAAAACCGGGATTATTACAGAAAGGTCCATGTTGTCTTCTCCATTTTGTCTTATCCCCCACCCCTTCCGGGATCAAGCCGGAAGGAAAGAGAGCTGACCCGTTCGGCGCCGAATCGCGCCTGTATCCTTTTCAGCAATTCCGCGCTCTTGAACCTGCGCAGATCATTCAACCACGTGGAGCTGTCGGCGTAGACAACCAGCGCCTGTCCGCGCAGCTCACCCGGCCGCGCGTGAGCGCCTGTCAGATCACCGGCGATCGAGCTCCACTCGCTGTTCAGCTCGTCAAGCCAGGGGCGCCTGGCCGCTTCCAGCTTCTTGAAAATGCCGGGCAGAACATCGCGGATTGAAACCACATCATCTTCCGGCGGTGGCTCCGCATCCGTGAGACCGAACCGCTCCCTGTTAACCATCCAGGCGGCACGATCGAATTTTCTGCGTTTTGCCACGTTTACTCCAAGGTCCTTCAGAATGAGAAAGAAAAGCGGCGGAATACGAACCTGCATACGTTGAGCCCCATCTCCGCGCCCATCGCGCTAACGGCCATGCCGGGCAGGCCCATGCCAATAACGATTATGTCATGATCATACCGAGCCATTTGCCCCTCCCCGCTGAAACAATGTAATAATAGCATCGGATTCGCCTTCTACAACACAAGATTTGCCACTTAGTGCTTGTCTTGAACTTCACGCCGTGGCATAGTTTGTTTTCTGGGTGAATAATTACAAACGACTTGCGCCACAGGCGCATCATAAAATTTTCGCTAGGCGAAAATTTTATCAGGATTGAGCCATGCGGGACCACACCGACAAGCAACCTTTCTATTTCGCCGGCGACACGATTGCCATAACAAATCCCATACTCTCGCGCCCGTGGATCAATTATCTGGGCAACAGGCGCCTGCGCGCGTTTATAAGTCACAACGGCGGCGGCCTGCTCTGGTTCCGCGAGCCCTATGAACGCCGTATCACCCGCTACCATTACCTGGCTGCTCCGGCGGACCGGCCCGGGTTCTATGTCTATATCCGCGACAACCGGACCGGCACTCTCTGGAACCCGCACTTCGCACCGACTTGCGTGGAGCTCGACTCTTTCGAGTGCCGACACGGGCCGGGCCGCACCTCCTTCGCGGCAAGGAAGGACGGCTTACAGGTCGCCCTCGACTTCATCATTCATCCGTCGGACAACGTGATGCTCTGGTCTGTAACTGCCGTCAACACCGGCGAGACCGAAAAAGACGTAAGAATATGCAGCTATATCGAATTCGGCCTGCTGGAGTTCCTGCGCGAGGCACTGGGGTGGTGCTACCTCAAGAACCAGACGGGATTCACTTACGATGATAAGCTGCATGCAATAAGGTACGATTATCACGTGTTCGAGTCCCCGGAATCACCGCGTATGGTCTTCGCATCCAGTCTGCCGCCCTCCGGTTTCGAGTGCTCGCGCGATGCGTTCGTCGGCGCCACCGGCTCTCTCGCGGCGCCGCAAGCCCTTGCGCCAGGCGCAGAGATGGCGAACTCGGAATTGCCGCTTGGGGGACACGGCTGCGGCGCGCTGGCCGCCGACATATTGCTCCCCCCCGGAGCGTCACGGGAACTGGTCTACGGTTTCGCAATCGGCTCATCGTGGGAGCAGACCGACGCCCTCGTGCGCGCTCACGTGAACCCGGCGGCCGCCTCGACGGCGGCCGGGGCGGTCCGCAAGTTCTGGAACGAGCGGCTGCAGCGTTTCGAGTCGGCAACGGGTGATGACGAGATTGACCGGTTCATCAACGTGTGGAACCCGTACAACGCCGCCGTCTGCCTGGACCTCGCGAGGACGGTTTCCACGGATCACATGGGAACCGACGGACTCCGCTACAGGGATACGACGCAGGACGCTCTTGCCGTTGCAAACATCGATCCGGACTTCGCTTTGGTCCGAATGCGCCAGGTGTTCGCCACACAGCGCGCCGACGGCGGCGGATGTTTCGCATTCTATCCCGAAACGCGCCGCCCGATAAACGACAGCCCAAGGCGCTCCGACAACACGGTGTGGCAGATATATACGATAGAGAACATGATTGCCGAAACCGGAGATTTCGGTCTGCTCGATGAAAGTGTCCCCTTCCGGGACGGCGGCGAAGCGACCGTCTACGAGCACATCAAACTCGGGCTGGAGCACATAGCCGCGCGATGCGGACCGCATGGGCTCCCCACCCTGTTCCATGCCGACTGGAACGACAGTCTGGCGCTGTTCGGGGACGAGATGGCGGAAACCGTGATGCTCGCCATGCAGATGGTGCATTCCTGCAGAAGGTTTGCAGAGCTGGCTGCGCGAACGGGCCGGAACGCCGACTCCGAACGGGCGCTCTCCGTCGCCGCCCGGTTCGAGCACATCCTCAACGAGCCGCCGTTCTGGGACGGCGATTGGTACGCCCGCCTGCTGCTCAGCAACGGAACGCTTCTCGGCTCGGCTGCCCGCGCCCAGGGCAGGATCTACCTGAACCCGCAGTCGTGGTCCGTGATATCCGGAGTCGGCATGAAGGAAGGCCGCGGCGCCGCAGCCATGCAATCCGCCTTCGAGAACCTGAATACGGATTGCGGACTGCGAATCCTCACCCCGCCCTATACGGGGATACCGGAGCCGACCGACCCGCCGCTCGGTTCCAATCCGGGGATCGGCGAGAACGGCGGCATCTTCTGTCACGCCAACACGTGGGCGATTATCGCCGAGGCGCTGCTTGGGAACGCCGATCGGGCGTGGACCTACTACCGCCAACTGCTGCCCGGACGCATCATCTCCGAATACGGACTTGACCACTACGGGCGCGAGCCGTACGTCTACGTCTCATCAATCGTCGGTCCGCCAAGCTCGCGATTGGGCGAAGGCGGAATAAGCTGGCTCACAGGGACCGCGAGCTGGATGTACATCGCGGCCACTCAATACCTGCTGGGCGTCAGGCCAACGCTGGACGGACTGGAATTACGACCGTGCCTGCCATCCGACATGGAACGGATCACTATCAAGCGAAAGTTCAGGGGCTGTGTCTATAACATTGAGATCGAGAAGACAGAATCCGAAAAAGAGATCGAGGCGGATGGATCACCCGTCGAAGGCGCCATCCTGCCGACCGGCCCCGCCGGCGCGGTTATCAACGTGAAGTGCCGTTGCTGATCTTCTGTAAGCCATGACTACTCAGAACATGTTGATTGCGGCAGACGGACACCTTCACTGGTATCCGTTCTACGACACGAAGACCGCATTCCGCGCGTTGTTCGCCAACTTGGACGCGCTGGCGGCGGAACGGGGACCGGCGAACATGCCCGTTCTGAAGATCGGATGCATGATGGAGCGTGCCGGCTATTCCTTCTTTGATCAGATAAGGACAGGGAAATTTGACAGCTCCGCCGCAGCGCTCGATATTGCGCCATGCACCGATGGAGCGAGCGTTTTATTCATGCATGGCGATAAACCGGGACTCTGCATGGTGCCCTGCCGCCAGGCCGCGACAGCGGAGCGCATCGAGGTGCTCGGCATGGGGATGACAGATATTCTGCCCGACGGACTGACCGCGCGCGATGCGATTAAACGCGTGACGGAATGCGGCGGCGTTCCGGTCATTCCGTGGGGCGCGGGAAAATGGCTCTTCGGTCGGGGCCGCCTGGTGAAGGATCTGCTGGAATCGGCCGATTCCAACTGCTTGCTGGCGGGCGATTCGTCGCTGCGTCCACAATTGTTTCCCGACCCCGCGCCGATGAAGCTGGCGCTCAGGAGAGGGTTCACAATCCTGCCCGGCTCCGATCCCCTGCCGCTGCCGGGCGAGGAGGCACTCATGGGATCCCGCGGATTCACATACGAGGGATCTTTCGATCCGGATCGGCCAATGGATTCGCTCCGGCTCATG
>JAGYMT010000126.1 GCA_018400335.1 Kiritimatiellia bacterium
TGCGGGCAGGCAGTGCTTACGCACAAGCGTTGTAGGCGGGCCGTCTCCAAGAGCATGGCTGTCTGGAGCCGGCCGTCCCGGCCGGATGGATGGAAAACGGCGGGGCTCAACCCTGCAATCCGAACATCTTCTCCTTGAGATCGAGGTAGTAGATGTAATCTTCCTCGCGGACGTTCGGCGGACAGCGGTGATCGCAGAACGGTATGTATCCGCCCCGCTCGACCAGCGGAACAAGCGTGTCGAGGTAGGCCCGGATGGCCTTCGGCCCCTTGCCAAGCTGGATCTTGTCCACGCCGCCCATGATGCGAAGATCCTTTCCGTACTCGTTGAGAAGCTCCGCGGGATGCGCGCAGCCGTTGACCTCGAACGGGAAAAGACAGTTGATCCCGCTTTCCAGGAAGAACGGCATAATCGGCCGCACATCCCCGTCGCAATCAGTGTACCATAGGTCAATTCCCGCCGCATGAAGCTTGTCGCCTATGCGCTTGTAGCGCGGAGCGACAACGTTCTTGAAGAAGTCAACGGAAACGATGGGCCCGTTCTTGAAGCAGATGTCCTCCCAGCCCGACGCGTAGTCGAAATCGAAGTGGGGGAGCAGCCGATCCAGCGAATCCTCGACGATCAGGCAGCAGGTTTCCACCATGTCCTCGACCATGTCCGGGTAGTCATACACGGCGTAGGCCAGCCCCTCGAACGTGAGCATGTTGCGGATCACGCCGATCATGGATCCGCAACTGATGCCCAGAGGATAGTCGCGTCCGGCGGGATGTTGCTTCTTCAGCGCGTCAATGTCCGGAACGCGCGCTGGATCGTCGCGCCGCATGCGTTCTTCTTTGCAGCGCTTCCAGTCGTCGGGAGTGACCACCGTGGCCTTGATGTAGTGCGGGATAGTGTCGTGCCCGTCCTTCGGCACTTCAGCCAGCAATCCGTCGCCGTTCATGAACACCTTCGTCGTCTCCGTTTCCGATACCATCTTGTGCGGGAACGGCGGGGAGAGCCAGTGGGGAGTGCCGACACCCCGGATGATGTCGAAGTTGAAGAACACGTCCGCCTCGGCGTTGTTGGTCACGCCGTTTTTCACGAACATCCGCCATTGCTTAAAATTCTCATCCCAGTAGCCGAACTCCATGTTGAAGCAGCGGTCAACCGGCTTGTAATGCATCTGATTGTTGAACCGCTCGCGGTCGGTCATCGTCCCTTTCCACTTCTGACGGCACGGCTTGACTGGCATGGTCTTTCTCCTTATTTGCTCTTTTTGAACTGCGGCAGGTAAGCCTTGTTCTTGCGCAGCATGGCATCAACCATCTTCCTGATCTCGGCCAGCGACAGCACGGCCGCGGTGAGCGGATCGTAGGAAACGGCGTAGTGGACGAGTTCAGGGTCGCCCGTGAGCGCCGCCTCAACCGCCATCTCCTCGACCGCCACGCTGATATTGTTGAGCGCGGCAAGCTGCGGGGGAAGGGCGCCAACCGCCACGGCGTTGAACCCGCGCCTGTTGGCGAACACCGGCACCTCCACGCAAACATCGGGCGGCAGATTGGAAATAAGTCCGGTGTTCGGCACATTGCCGTTGAACTCGAACACCTCGCCCGTCATGTAGGCGTTGATGATCGAGCTGGCATACTCATGGCCGCGATTGAGGTTCAGCGGTTCCTTTGAGTCCAGCCATTGTTTGATTTCCTTTTTCCAACTGCCTTTTCTGCGCCGGTATTCATCGAGAATGTAAGCGTATTTACCGGGGTTCCAGCCGGTGCTTGTGGTGCAGTACTTCTTGATGAGGTCCGGGCGCTTTCTGAACCACCAGTTATACTCGGAGTTGTGTCCGCTGGATTCGGTGACGTAATAGCCGAAATGCATGAACATCTCGTTGCGGACCTGCTCGTGGTTGCGGATTTTCGGCTTCTTCATCGCGGCGCGGATCAGCGGGTAGGCGTCCTTGCCCTTCCAGTCGAACTTGGTGAACCACGCCTGATGGTTGATTCCGGCGCAGACATAGGTCACTTCGGACATCGGCGCGCCGATCCAGTCGGCCAGCATGGAAGCCGTTCCCTGCACGCTGTGGCAGAGCCCGGAAACCTTGATGCTGCTCTTGCGCTGCATGGCGCGGCAGAGCATCGCCATGGGATTGGTGTAGTTGAGGAGGATCGCGTTGGGACAGACATCTTCCATGTCCCGGCAGATATCCAGCATCACGGGTATCGTGCGCAGCGCGCGGAAAATTCCCGAAGGCCCGCGGGTGTCGCCGACATTCGTGTCCACGCCGAACTTTTTCGGAATGGTGATATCGTATTGCCACACGTTCACGTCGCCTGCAAGTATCGTGCAGAGCACGGCATCGGCGCCCTTCAGCGCCTCGCGCCTGTTCTGCGTGGCGACGACCTTCGCGGGGTATTTCCCTTCGCTGATTATGCGTTCCACGGCCTTCTTTGAATATGTCAACCGCTCGCTGTTGATATCCATCAGCGCGAGCGTCACATCCTTGAGCGCGGGGAATGTGAGAATATCCTTCACCAGTCCGCGCGTGAAACCAAAACTGCCCGCCCCGATAAAAGCGATCTTAGCCATGGCCCTGTTCCTTTCTTGCTTCGGTTTGTTACAAAGAATCCACTCGGTTGCGTAAATGCCGGGACGGTCTCAAAATCCGCCGGCTTTGTCAACAACAGTTGTGATGGGTCTCAACCGACTCCTATCCTGTAGAGCAGTGCGTCGGCGGCAAGGTCATCCGGGCCCTTTTTCAGCCATCGGAACAGATGCAATAGAACGTCGCCATTCTCACGATCTTCATGTGCATGGAAATTGGACAGCGTCATGCCGGTCCATTCATCTTCTTTCCGGGTGTCGATGGCGAACACGGTGTCTCGATCGAGCAGGAGGGTCTCAGGGCAAACGCGGCCGATCACAATGGGATAGCGCGGACTGTTGCCCTTCGTGTCATTCTCGGATATGTTGCCAAGCCAATATATTTCACCGCTGGAGTGTTTTAACAGCTGTGACATAGAGCTCGGTGAGAAAAACGATGTTCCGTCCGCGTAGGTCCATGGCTTCACTTCATCCCATGTCTGCCCTTCGTCACTGGAGATGCTGTACCACTTGTGGCCAGGCTGGTTCTGTTTGACACTGTTGCTCCCGCGAAGCACCATGAGGATTCGTCCGTCCGCGAACTGCGCAATTGTTGGTTCCAATGCGCCGCGAGTAGACTTTTCAGGGTCGTTGCTTATGTAGGGAGAAAGGTCCCACTTGATGTCGGGTGTGCCATTGTGATCAATCCATTCACCGATCAGAACGGCCGCATCGTGATAGGTGTAGCCGCCGCCGGGATTGTATAAGTTGCCGGCATCGTCCACCGGGCACACTTGAAGCGGCACCAGAAGCTTATCGCCGGTTGTTCTGATAGTCTCGCATCCGTTATCGCCGATCATGACCGTGTTCTTGCCGACGGTCACCCCGCGCATAGGGTTCTCGCGCGAGAAGCCTTCTTGAATTATCATTTTGTCGACAACATTTGTTTTGCCACCGTCGATGGATATCTGATATTTGAGATACCTGTTTCTCAGGCCGTCGCGTATGGGGTCATCGTTCGGCATGCGGGCCTCATTGACTATGGTGATCAAGTACCCGTTGACCGGGTCGACGTAGCTCGGCTGGGAGCGTCTGCGGATAGGCACGCCGTCCGTGTCCTGTTTGTGTGTCACGATTCGCGCCTCCTCAGCCCATGTCTTCCCATTGTCCGCGGATGAGAGGACTTCCATGAAGTCCGTAAGATCGCTCCTCGTTTGATAAGCTAAGCATGCTTTCTTCGCGAGGCCTGTCGGCTGTGTGTAGAAAGCGAATGCCATCAGACAGGTCTTCTCCGGAGCCTTCCGGAATGTCTCGCGGCGTTTCAGTTTCATTGTCATCGTTTTCTCCCTTGTCGTCAATATGATCTCCATCACACCTAGAAATTCGCATTATGGGCGGTCTCCTGCCGCCTTGCGCGGCAGGATCCCGAGATTGGGGCGAAAAAGCATGCCTTTTCACCCCAATCTCACACTCCCGCGACCATGCCAAAGGCATGGCAACAAGGCTTGCCCCGCGCAGCGCGGGGTCGCCGGGGGGGGCAGCCATAATTAGTTTACACGAGCATCTCTAAAGCAATAATTCAGCAATTGCAACCCCCTTTTTTCCTTTTCCTCGCGATGCGTTTCTGCAATACTCTCCCCGCATCAGCCGTATAGGAGATTTTTTATGATGAGCGAGAACGAATTTTCAACCGCGAATCATTTCATTCGCGAGATAATTGACGCCGATGTCAAGGCGGGCAGGAACGGCGGAAAGGTGGTCACGCGCTTTCCGCCCGAGCCTAACGGATACCTTCACATCGGGCACGCCAAGGCCATCTGCCTCAATTTCGGCATCGCCGCCGCATACCGAGGCCGGTGCCACCTCCGTTTCGACGACACGAATCCCGTTAAGGAGGATGTCGAATACGTGGAGTCCATTCAGGAGGATATCAAGTGGCTCGGCTTCGACTGGGGCGAGCACCTCCATTACGCGTCCGACTATTTCGAGCAGCTTTACCAATACGCGGAGCAGCTTGTCACGGCAGGTAAAGCCTATGTTTGCACACTCGGCACGGATGAGTTCAAGGAATATCGCGGCGTGCCCGGCAGTCCGGGCAAGGACAGCCCGTGGCGGAACCGTCCGCCGGCGGAGAGCCTGGACCTCTTCCGCCGCATGCGCGCGGGAGAGTTCGAGGAAGGCGCTTACGTGCTGCGCGCGAAGATAGACATGGCCTCGCCGAATCTGCACATGCGCGATCCCGCCATCTACCGCATCAAGCGCGCCTCTCATCACCGCACCGGGGACAAGTGGTGCATCTATCCCATGTACGACTTTGCTCACTGCCTTTCCGATGCGATCGAGACGATAACGCATTCCCTGTGCAGCATCGAGTTCGAGGTGCATCGTCCGCTCTACGACTGGATCCTTGAGCAGCTCGACACTCCGGCGCGTCCGCGCCAGATCGAGTTCGCGCGCCTGAACCTCTCCTACACGATCATGAGTAAGCGCAAACTCCAGCAGTTGGTGGAGCAGGGGATAGTCTCAGGGTGGGACGATGCCAGAATGCCTACTCTTGCCGGGCTGCGGAGGCGCGGGTGCCCGCCCGAGGCGATCCGCGCGTTCTGCGAGAGAGTGGGCGTGACGAAATTCAACAGCCTAACGGATATCGCGCTGCTCGAGCATTGCGTGAGAGAGGACCTCAATCTTCGCGCCCCCCGCGCGATGGCTGTGCTGCGGCCCTTGAAGGTGGTTATCGAGAACTACCCGGAAGATGCGGAAGAGTCTTTCGAAGCGATCAATAATCCCGAGGATCCGGCGGCAGGCATGCGCCCCGTTCCCTTCTCACGGGTGGTCTATATCGAGAAGGACGATTTTCAGGAGAACCCGCACCCGAAATTCTTCAGGCTTGCGCCGGGCCGCGAGGTGCGCCTCCGCGCCGCCTGCTATATCACCTGCAGGGAAGTCGTGAAGGACCCGGCGACGGGAGAGGTGGCCGAGCTTCGCTGCACCTTCGATCCCGAATCACGCGGCGGCGGAACTCCGGACGGACGCAAGGTGAAGGGCACCCTGCACTGGGTCTCCGCGAAGCACGCCCGCCCCGCCGAGATACGACTCTATGACCGCCTGTTTAATGTCGAGAATCCTTCCGATGAGAAGACGGGCGGTGATTTTCTCTCGCACTTGAACCCGCACTCCGTGGAGGTGCTGCAAGGCTTTGTCGAGCCGTCCCTCGCCGAAGCTTCCTCCGGCTCTTCATTCCAGTTCGAGCGCCAGGGCTACTTCTGCGTGGATAGCGTGGATTCCTCGCGCGAACGGCTCGTCTTCAATCAGACCGTATCCCTGCGCGACTCGTGGACAAAGATGCAGAAGGCCGACGGCCCCGCCCGGCCCGGAAAGCCCTGATCTTATTCGGACTCAAAATGCCGTCTGTGCAAAACAAACGAGGTGACTGCTCAGGTGCCCTGGATCGGTTGACGATAGCGGCGACGAGAACGGTGGACGAGGCTATAGTCCCAATTGTTAGCCGAAATCAAGGTTTTT
>JAGYMT010000127.1 GCA_018400335.1 Kiritimatiellia bacterium
GATGCTGATGCATCGCTCGTGCCCGTGAACGGGCACCACTGATTTGAGAAGATTTTCAAAGGGTCCCAACCCGGTTCCGCTGGCGTCCCAACCCTTCCACTTCCACCTCCACTATATCGCCCGGCTTCAATGCGACGGGCGGCTTCCTGGCGGAGCCGACACCGGCCGGCGTGCCCGTTGATATGATGTCGCCCGGCATGAGGGTGATCCTGCTGCTTAGATAGGCTATGACAAAGGGAATATCGAAAATCATCCGCGAGGTATTGCCGTCCTGCAGCTTCACACCGTTGAGGGTTTGCGTGACTGACAGCCGTCCGGAATCCCGCACCTCGTCCGGAGTGACAAGCCACGGACCGATTGGACAGAAAGTGTCCGGACTCTTCCCCCAGAACCACTGGCTGCGGGAGCGTTGCGCCTCGCGGTCGGACACATCGTTGAGCGCGACGAAGCCCGCCACATGGCTCATTGCCTCTTCACTCGACACGTTCCGGGCGCGCTTCCCGACAACCACCGCGAGCTCAGCCTCCGCATCAACCGCTTTCGCCCCCGCGGGCAGGAGAATATCATCGAAAGCCCCGATGACGGCGCTGGACGCCTTGTTGAAGAATACCGGCTCCGCGGGCAGCTCCGCTTTCGATTCGCGAACATGCTCCGCGTAGTTGCCGCCCATGCAGATGATCTTGCCCGGCCGCGGGAGCGGAGGACCTATCCTCGCGCCGGATGCCGCGACCAGCCTGGGCGACGGCTCCGAGAGAAGCCCGGCAATTCTCGACAATCCGTCGCGCTCAAAGAAATGTCCGTCAAAGTCCTCGATGTCAAATGCCATTGCCCGCACGTCGAGGATCGAAGGAGCGCCGTCAGGCCCCCCTGCTTCCAGCCAAACGCCGGGCCGTTCCTCGCCAGGGTCGCCGAATCTCACAAGCTTCATGCCCTATCCTTTCTTTTCAGAACAATATCGGCGCGGCGTCCGCATTTCGCGCAATTTCCGTTCTTGATTTCTTTTATCTCCGTCGAATACCCGCGCCGTGACACGAGGCACGCTCCGCATCCCGGACATAGCGTATCAATGCCCGAACCGGATATGACGTTTCCGATGTAGACGTAATCCAGATCGCGCGAACACCGCGCACGGGCTCGCTCCATCGTGTTCAACGGGGTTGCCGGAACGCTCATTTTGAATTCGGGCCGATATGCGCCAAGATGCAGAGGGGTGCTCCTGCCCAGGTTCTCGCTGATCCAGGATGAGAGACGACCCAGTTGATCTTCCTCATCGTTGACACCGGGTATCACAAGGTTCGTTATCTCCACGTGGCACCCCGCGGCGACAGCCTGCTTCGCGAAGCTCAACACGGGCTCAAGCGAGCCCCCGCACTGGCTCCGGTAGAAATCATCATCCATGCTCTTGATGTCAATGTTCAAGGCGTCAACAACCGGAAGAATGTAGTCGGCGGGACCGGGCTCAACGAAACCGTTCGTCACAAGCACGTTCACGAGCTTGCGCTCCGCCGCGAGCGCCGCGCAATCGTGAACGAACTCCATATTGATCAGCGGCTCGTTATAGGTGTAGGCTATGCCGATGGAATCGTCCGCGCCGGCCTCCGCCACGATCTCTTCAGGACCGTGAATCCGGCCGCCGCCGTTGAAACCCTGCGAAATTGACCAGTTCTGGCAGAATTTGCAGCCGAAGTTGCAGCCCCATCCGCCGAGGCTGAAGATGGGGCTGCCCGGAAAGAAATGGTAGAGAGGTTTCTTCTCGATCGGGTCCACATGTGCAGAGGATACCCGTCCATAGCCATCCGCAACCAATCCGCCCCTTTCAACCCGGCGGATTTTGCAGAGGCCGGTCTTTCCCTCGGCGATCAGGCAGCGGTGCGGACAAAGCCCACACTGTACCTTGCCGTCTTCAATCTTCCGCCAGAATAAGGACATTGTCATACTCCAATCCGAATATATGCATATATAATTGCAGACGTCCGGCGGATAGTATAGTCTTTTCGCCAAAGTGAAAGCTATTCTGCTCATCCTGGACTCAGTCGGCATAGGCGAAGCGCCTGATGCCGACAGCTTCGGCGATGCCGGCGCAAACACGCTCGCACACACGGCAGTCGCCGCGGGCGGACTCACGCTGCCGACCCTCGCGAGCATGGGGCTCGGCAATATCCCCGCGCTGCTCCCAAACGGCCTCGGCATTTCAGGCGTTCCTCCCGTTGCCCGTCCCGTTGCTGACTTCGGGGCCATGCGCGAACTGTCCATTGGGAAGGACACAATCACGGGCCACTGGGAAATCGCCGGCCTCCACTTGAAACACGGGTTCAGGATATTCCCGCCCGGCCCGCCTTCATTCCCGTCGGAACTTACCCGCGCTTTCGAAGAGAAGACAGGCCGCAAGATCATCGGCAACAAGGCGGCCAGCGGCACGGCGATCATCGAGGTGCTGGGCGGGGAGCAGATGAGGAACGGCTCTTGGATTGTCTATACGAGCGCCGACTCCGTGATGCAGATAGCCGCCCATGAAGAAATCATCCCGCTGGACGAGCTATACAAGGGCTGCGAAACCGCGCGCGCCCTGTGCGACGAATACCAGGTGGGACGAGTGATCGCCAGACCGTTCCTCGGCGCACCGGGCGCCTTTAAGAGGACTGGGAACAGGCGCGATTTTTCCTTCCCGCTCCCTGAGCCCACGATACTCGACCGCCTGACCGACGCAGGCGTCAACGTCCACGCGGTGGGCAAGATAGAGGACATCTTTAACCACAGGGGCATCACGCGTTCTTTTCACACGGGCAGTAATGTCGAGACTCAGGCTGCCATGAACAAGCTTGTCGCGGAGGATATTGACGGGCTGATCTTCGCCAACCTGATTGATTTCGACATGCTGCACGGACACCGCAGGGACTTCATAGGCTATGCCCGGGCGCTCGAACAGACCGACGGTTTCCTGGCCGCGCTGCTCCCCGTCATGCGCCCGGGCGACTCGCTGATTATTTCCGCCGACCACGGCAACGATCCCACATTCAAGGGAACCGATCACACACGGGAATACGTGCCGTTGCTGCACCACAGGCCGGGGAAAGACGGGATGAGCCTCGGCGTGAGACAGGGGTTCTTCGACGTGGCACAGACACTCGCATCGCTCTTCCGGATACCACCGATGCCGAGAGGCGTTTCTTTCTCTTGATCAGGGCTGCGGAGCGCCGAATGATTCAGCGGTCTCCTTCTCCTTGCCGGCCTTCCAGATGTTGCGCGCGCGCTCTTCAGGGAAGAACTTCAACTTATCATCCTCATCCATAAGCGTGAAAGGGCACATTATCTCGCCGTGCTCCACCCCAACCATTATCCCGGAAATGCCAATCCGCTTCAACGAACCCTCCACGGGCTCATCCTGCCCCTTGAGCTTCACGGTTACTGTGTCTCCAACGGAAGGTGCGCCCTGCATGCATTCGCGGAGAATCCTCAGAAAAGCAGGATCTTCCATGTCGGGCCTTGTTCCGGAATCAGCGGGCGCACGGTCATCCTTTTCCGGGGATGAAGAACGCTCCGGGAGCAGCCCCGAAACAGATCGTCCGATCTCCGAAAACATTGCGCTGATGTCCGGCATCACCCCGCTTCGTATCCGCTTTCTCACGGGATTAAGTATATCCCTGTGGTTCACTATCCGCTGGTAGCCGTAGAACACCAGAAAGACAAGCAGGAGCAACGAGCCCAGCAGCGTCAGATTTTCGCTCAACCCGGATTTATTCTTGAGCGGCCGCCGCCGCACCTCCGCAACCGGCAACGGCGCCGGCTTGGGCGTCAGGCGCGCTCGCGGAACAACCGCCGAAGCCTTCTTCTTGACCGTCGGCTTCTTGACTGAAGCCCGAGCCTCAAGCGGCTTGCCGCAGGCGGAACAGGTCCCGGACTTCTTCTTGACGAGCTTCGCGCAGTGAGGACACTCCATCACTTCAGACGAATCAATGAAAGCAACCGGCATGGTCTGTCCCGAGAAATCAACTTTCTCGGAAACCGCCTCGGCGCCCGGCGCCCGCGCCGCAAGCTGCAGTTTCGAGACCTCTGCGGCGAGCTCCTCCCAGCTCTGGTGCCGCCGGGCCGGATTCTTGGCCATCATTTTCATGACCATGTCGGCCGTGGCCGGGGATATGCCCGGCGCTATCTTCCCGGGATACTCAAGATCATCGTTTATCTGCCGGCGCAGGGTCTCGTTCACATCGTGACAGCCAAACGGCAGGATGCCCGTCAGCAGCTGGTACAAGGTGGCGCCCGTCGAATATATGTCGCTTCGAAAGTCGAGGTGTTTCTGTCCCTTCGCCTGCTCCGGCGACATGTAGTTGGGCGTCCCCATCACCTGCAGATCCTCGCTCCCCGAATGCCCGCCGAGCGAGCGAACAACCCTGGCGAGCCCAAGGTCGGTGACCTTGATGGTGCCGTCGCCGTCAACCATTATGTTGTCGGGCTTGATGTCGCAATGGACAACCCGGCCCTGCTTCCATGCATAGCCCAGGGCATCGGCCACGCAACGGACCACTGTCAGCGAGTCGAGCTCCGAAAGCCGGCCTTTTCTTCGAACCCAGTCGCCGACACTGTAGCCGGTGATGTGCTCCATCACGAAGTAGGGTCTGCCGTTGTCCCGGGATTGGCCGAAATCATAGACCTGCACGATGCCGTGGTGCTTCAGGCTGGCGGCCACCTTGGCTTCAAACTGGAACTGCTTGATATCCTCAAGATCGCGGGACATCTTCTCAGAGAGGATTTTTATCACAACCGTGCGGCCGAGTGATATCTGGCTGGCCTTCCACAACGATGATTCACTACTGTGCCCTATGCGATCGAGCAGCTCAAAACCGTCAATTTTGGGTTTGTCCGCGGGTTCCGGATTCGGTTTCGCCCGCCCCGCATCCTTGTCCTTGTTTTCTGTCTTTTCAAGACTCATTCCATATCACCTTGTGAATTTGGAGATTCAGCCGCGCCGGAACGCCTCCGGCGATGATCCAGTCAGCCAGATCCGAAGGCGCAACGCGCCCGAACGAAGGGCTCATCAATACCGCATGGCACTTCCCGGCGATCCGGTGTTCCCTGATCATGCGCGCCGCCCACTCGAAATCGTCCCGATCGCCAATAACAAACTTAACCTCATCCTGCCTGCGAAGCAAATCAATATTGCTCCAAACCACCGAATCAATTTCCCCGCTGGACGGGCACTTGACATCCATTATGGTCACCACCCCGTCCGGGACCTTTGAGATATCAACGCTCCCGTTAGTTTCAAGCAGCACCGTTCCTCGATCGCGCAGCTCTTCCAGCAGGCCGACAGTTCCCCCCTGCAGCAGGGGCTCGCCACCCGTGACCTCGACCAGCCCCACCCCGCTTCGCTCGAATTCACGAACCAGCTCGCAGACCGGCCTCGCATCGCCTCCATCATAGGCATGCTTGGTGTCGCAATACGAACACCGCAGGTTGCACCCTGTCAACCGGATGAAGAAACACGGCAGTCCGGCCCAGGTGGATTCGCCCTGTATCGAAAGAAAAGTCTCACAAACCTGCAAGACGTCCGAACCAGGCCGGCCTGTCGGCAAGGAACCCGCATCAGCCTGGGCAACTGAAGGCCTCATGCCCCGTCCGATTTCCAGTATGACGCGCTCGACCCGGGCGATTCGCTCACACGCACCTTGAACACCCTGTAGGAAGGACAATCGAGTATGCCGGAAAGACGTTCGTGCAAATGCCGAGCGAGATTCTCGGATGTCGGATTCCTGCTCTCGAATGCAGCCACAATGTTCAAATCCTCGTGATCCAGGCGCGCAAGCACCTCGCGCATTGACGACTTGATCGCGGTGAAATCAGCCAGCATGCCTAACTGATCCAGCCCGGAGCCCCGCACAAAAACCTCGACCTCCCAGTTATGGCCATGAACCTTGCCGCACGGCCCGTCATATCCCCTGAGATGGTGGGCGCCGGAGAATCTCGATATCACGCTCAACTCGTACAAGTCTCACCCCTTGCTGATTAGACCCTGCTCGAAAAGGTTTGGTAGGGCGAAGACCTCCGGGCGAGCCGTCTCAAATGAAGACGACGACGAACAATT
>JAGYMT010000128.1 GCA_018400335.1 Kiritimatiellia bacterium
CAGCATCAAAACAATAATCACCACAGCCGCAAGCAGGGCGATGCGCCTCGGCCCGAAGCGTGTTGTTTTTGCACGGCCCTTGATCATTTTCGTGTCGAGGTGCGTCTGAAAATCCAGCTTGGCGCGGCACCGCGAGCAAAACAGATGTCCGAGCGTGTTCTGGTATCCGCATTGATGGCAGGTTATCATAACGCATCAATCCTTGCCGGCCCCCGCCGTTTTCGTTTTCCCGGTCTCCGTCCCGGCAGTTGTCTTTTCGCCGGCGGCCCCCTTGGATGAGTCCTTCCCGGATGAGACGGAACTCGTGCCCTTCTCCTCCTTTGCCCGCTTATGATAGCTCTCGCTCCTGTAGTCAGTCTGGTAGAAACCAGAGCCTTTGAAGATAATGCCCGCCCCCTTACCTATGAGCCGCCTGGCCTTCATCTTTCGGCAGGCGGGACAACGCTTTTGCGGCTTCTCGGTTATTCTTTGAAAAAGCTCATACTTGTTGCCGCATGCTCCGCACTCATATTCATAGGTTGGCATAGAAATCCCCTTCACCTTTTCACGCAATTGAATAGTACAATTTACAATAAGTCCCCGGCGAATTCAAGCGCGAACCTTGGAATCACGGCAATTCTAATTATGGACTTGACCCCGGCGACCTTGTGTCGCCGGTGAATGAGGTTTTCGGGAAAAGCGCGCTTTCCCCCAAAAAACCTCTCGCTCCTGCCGGGTAAACCGGCAGGGGATACGCCAAAATGCGGACTGCTGTTGGAATCACGGCGCTTCACGGCAGGCCGCTCTTCGTGATTTTTCGGTGGAGCATCAGCATGCCCGCGTCGCCGACCATTTCCGGGGTAAGAACTGACAGGCAGGAGGCATCCCCAAAACGGCACTTTCTCGAACGGCAGGGACTGCACCGCAAGCCGGCGATCAACACACGATGCACATCACCGTACGGACCGGTCCGGACCGGATCGGTCGGCCCGAAGAGCGCGAGAACCGGCGTGCCGACGGCAGCCGCCATGTGCATCGGCCCGGAATCGTTGGAGACCACAAGATCCATTTCTCCGAGAAAACCACCAAGTTCAGGCAGCGACAATTTCCCCGCCATGTTCCGCGCGAAGAGCTGCTTCGCCATGGTGTTGCATTCCGCTGCGTCATTCGGTCCGCCGACCACGAAGATCGAAGCGTTCATCTGCTCGCGGAGTTCCTTGCCCAGTTTCAGAAAGGAAGATGAAGGCCAGTTCTTGCTCGGCCACCTGGAAAAAGGCACGAGGGCAACCCTTGGACGCGGTTCCTCGATCTTTTGAGAAGGAAAAGAGACCGGGAAAACAGGATCGAGGACGGGAAGCCCCAGGTGCCGCACAACGTCCATCGCCTCTTCGACCGCGTGCCTGTTCCTGTTCCTGGGGCCGGCAACCGATGAGTAAACCAGTCTCGTCCCCTCGCGGTTAAAAGACGGACCGATCCTCCTGCCGCCGCGCGCCGTGCATGCCGCAAGCGCGCTCTTCCAGAGACCCTGCATGTCAATCACCAGGTCATAGCTCTGCTCCCTGATCTCGCGCAGCCAAGATGAGATATTGGCGAAAAAAGCCCGCCGGTGAAAAGGTATCACGCGATCCACGTCGGAAAAACACCGCACGAGATCAACGTAATCGGTCTGCGCCACCCAGTCGATTCCGGCGCCGGTGCCGCGCTTGAGGCAGTGAACAGCGGGCAGCGCGTGAAACAGATCGCCAAGAGAGCTGAGCTTGATAACGAGAATGCGCATCGGTCACAACCACCCGGTCATTTCGGCGAGCAGTCTTGAATACTCCACGTAATTCGGCCAGGAGACGTCGCTCGGCACGCCATGGTCGCAGCTTGGAATAAAACCGCCGTCCTTGACGACAGGGGCGATACGAAGCAGCTCGGCGCTGATCACATCCCCGCCGCGCGCCATTGCCCGCTTATCCACTCCGCCCCGGTAGGCTATGTCATGCCCGAACCGGCGCCTGAATTCGTTGATATCGTTGTGCGCGGCAACCTCGATCGGGTCGCACACATTCATCCCGGCCTCGATCCAGACGGGAATCAGCTCCCCGATAAAACCATCGCTGTCAACGTCAACCAGCGGCACCCCCCCGTCCCTGCACTGCGCGCACCAGCGTTTCCAGCTCGGCAGACAGAACTCCCGGACCATTTCCGGTGAGATCATAGCCTTGGCCTTGTATGCCATGTCCTCGCTGATGTTCAGCACGTCGAACATTCCGCGCCCCTTCGCGATTACGCGGTCGAGCATATCCGACACGAAATCAGTCCAGAACGACGCCATTTCCGCCACGAATTCAGGATCATCAAGCATCATCACGCACAGTCCCTCGAATCCGCACCACTCGCGCATCTGCCAGAACGGCCCCGACACGCCAATGCTCAGAACCGTGTCGCGCTTCAGAGCCAGGCGGCAGCGCTCGTCGAAATCGTTCGGGAAACGGCCGGGGTCGTCGGGATTGTAACGGGTCTTCATCGCTTCCCAGTCGTCCCTGTTTTCAACCGGACACTTGATCCAGCGCCTCGTCACAAAGTCTTTGGCGTGCCTAAGGTAGCTGACGTCGAATTCGTCGGAAATCTCGCAGATGTTTCCCTTCCAATCCTGGACCGTGATTTGTCCATTCTTATGCTCCAGCACCTTCTCTTCAAATTGCGGACGCATCAGAAAATCCACGCCAAGCGACGGGGCGGGCGACTCGGGCTTCTCCTCCTCAATGCCGAGTATTTCCAGCAGGTAGGACTGGTAGTGCACATCCTTCGGCAGCCCCTGTGTGTGCCAGGCAGCGAGAGTGGACTCGCGTCCGCCGCCCGGCGCGAACGGTATCTTGTCGGGCGTTCCGAATGTCACGGTTTCGATGAATCGTTCGCGTTGGTTCATATTCAGCGCTGCTCCCATGCGAGGTTGATTGGATAATTGCCGTACTTTGGGCAAGCATAAGGGAAATGTCAAGCATGATCCGATTATTCGCAAGGTTTGTAAAAGATCAGCCGCCGGGCAATGGTCCTTCAGCGAAACAACAAAGATGCGCCCAGAAAATAATGATGTGCAAATTTGTTATTGACCCCCGGCAAAGCGCGGATAAGATAGTGCTTGTTCATGTCCGGCAGGAAGCCGGGTTCATTCAAACACGGGTACAGGAGAGCAGCAAATGGCTATCATTGATTTCGGCGGCACGAAAGAGAATATCATCACCCGCAAGGATTTCCCCATGGCCAGGTCCCGCAAGGTCCTCCGCAACGAGACCATCGCCATCATAGGTTATGGAGTCCAGGGCCCGGCGCAGGGCTTGAACCTCAAGGACAACGGATTCCGCGTGATCGTCGGACAGGCGAAATCGTTCAAACGCGACTGGGATCGCGCCGTCAAGGACGGATGGGTTCCGGGCAAGACACTTTTTGACATAGAGGAGGCGGTCCGCCGCGGCACAATGATCCAGATGCTCGTTTCGGACGCCGCTCAGAAGCAGATTTGGCCGGTCGTGAAGAAGAACCTCGCGCCGGGCAAGGCTCTTTATTTCTCACACGGCTTCTCGATCGTCTACGGCAGTCAGACGGGGGTTGTGCCGCCGAAGGATGTTGACGTCATCATGGTCGCCCCGAAGGGATCGGGCACGTCCGTCCGCCGAAACTTCCTGTCGGGCGCGGGCATCAATTCAAGCTTCGCGGTATTCCAGGACGCCACGGGCAAGGCCAGGGAAAGGTGCCTGGCGATCGGGATAGGCGTGGGGTCAGGTTATTTGTTCCCGACGACCTTCCAGAACGAGGTCTACAGCGATCTCACCGGCGAACGCGGAATCCTCATGGGCGCGCTGGCGGGCGTGATGGAAGCTCAGTACGACGTACTCAGGAGCCACGGTCATTCACCGAGCGAGGCATTCAACGAAACGGTCGAGGAGCTGACACAGAGCCTCATCCGTCTGGTTGATGAAAACGGAATGGACTGGATGTATTCCAACTGCTCCGCCACGGCTCAGCGCGGCGCGCTGGACTGGAAGCCGAGGTTCAAGAAGGCGACGCTGCCCGTTTTCAAGGCTCTCTACCAGGCTGTCAAATCCGGCAAGGAAACGAAACGTGTCATCTCGGCGTGCGGCAAGCCGAACTACCAGCAGCTGCTGGCGAAGGAGCTCGCGATCATTGGCAATTCCGAGATGTGGCGGGCTGGCAAGGCGGTCCGCGGCCTGCGTCCGAGCGAAAAGGCCAAGGCCATCACCGGCAAGACCAGGGGAGTTTCCGGCCGCAAGGCCTGAAGAGTCCCGCCCGGATGCCGATGTTGAACTGCACGTCAGAAACGAGCTTCGTCCGCGCGGCAGTCGAGGGCCGCAAGCCCGTTCGCTGCCCCGCGAACACGCCCGTGGGTGAGCTGTCGGTTCAGGACGCCGAAGCCGGAGGACTTCCGTTCATAGCCGCGCTCGTCAACAACGATCTCGTTTCCCTGTCCTATCCGCTGGACGTCAATTGCAGCGTGCGGTTCCTGACCGCGGCGCACTCGCTGGGGATGCGGGTCTACAGGAACTCATTGTCATTCCTGCTCTCGGCGGCTGCCGCCGGACTCTTCCCGGACGCGCATTTATCCATTGAGCATTCCCTTGGAACGGGCTTCTATTACACAATTGAAACGGGCCGCAAGCTATCGCGCAGGCAGGTGGAAAGGCTGGAACTCGGCATGCGGACAATTGTTGAGAACGACATCCCGATAACCCGCAGGAAAATATCGTTCACGGAAGCCGATCGCTTCTTTCGCGGGACGAACCGGAGCGACAGGGCCGACCTCCTGAAGTTCCGGAACCCGCCGAAGGTCGTTGTGTACTCTTGCGGTTCATTCATGGACCTCGCACACGGGCCGCTGGCGCCGCGCACGGGAATGCTGAAAACCTTCAAACTCATCCACTACCCGCCGGGGCTTGTGCTCCAGTTTCCGCACCCGGACACGCCGCGGAAAACCGCCCCGTTCAGGAACCAGCCGCATCTCTTCCAGATATTCCGCGAGCACAAGCAGTGGGGCCGGATTCTCGGGGTACACAACGCGGGCAGACTCAACGAGCTGATAGTGAACGGGGGGATAGACGAATTCATAAGGGTTGAGGAAGCCTTTCATGAAAAAAAAATAGCCATTATTGCCGACAGCATATCATCGCGACGCAGTCAGGCGCGGGTAATTCTTATTTCCGGCCCGTCTGCCGCCGGCAAGACCACGTTCGCGAAGCGTCTTGCAGTCCAGCTCCAGGCGAACGGACTGCGGCCCGTGACGATATCGCTGGATAATTACTACGTTGACGACCCGGACACTCCGCTGGATGATGACGGCCGCCCCGATTACGAACACGTCAAGGCGCTTGATATCGAGCTCTTCAACAGGAACATTATCAAACTGATCGCCGGCAGGGAAATAGAGGTTCCTTTTTTCAATTTCAACACCAAGCGCCGCGAATATCGGGGCGAGAAGATGCGATTAGGCCCGGACCAGCCAATCATGGTGGAGGGTATTCATGGACTAAATCCTCTTTTCTCGCACAGAATCGCCGCACCGAATAAGTTCAAGATCTACATCAGCGCTCTAGCGCAACTCAACGTGGATGCCGGGAACAGGATTTCGACAACCGACAACCGGCTCATGCGCAGGCTGGTGCGAGACAGGATATTCCGGGGCAACTCTCCTCTGACCACGCTCCGCATGTGGCCGTCCGTCAGGCGCGGAGAGAAGAAGTGGATATTCCCCTTCCAGCAGTACGCCGACGCCACCTTCAACTCCGCGCTCGACTACGAGCTTGCGGTTCTCAAGCCCATTCTGACCCCAATGCTGATGGAGGTTAAACCCCATCACCAGGAGTATGCTGAGAGCCGCCGCCTCCAGGAGTTCCTGCTTAACTTTCTCGAGGCGCCCGCGGCCTTCGTGCCGCGGACCTCCATTCTGCGGGAATACATCGGGGCGAGCAGTTTCAAGTACTGAAGACCATAATCTTTGGGATACCCTTTGTGCCGGCTTCCGCAATGGCCTTCAGCCATGCTTCCGCCGCGCAGGGAACAAGCCTCTACGAGGATCTGCACGATAAGATCCACAGCTTG
>JAGYMT010000129.1 GCA_018400335.1 Kiritimatiellia bacterium
CTTCACAAAATCACAGGCTGTGCGTTGGCCACCCGCCGTCCGATTTCCTGGCGCATGGTCAGGCCGCGCAGTTTCAGCATCCGCTCTTCGGCCGCCTGCTGCCACAAGCGGTGCGGCGACTGGTCGCCGGCGGGGGAACATTGCGCCAGAACATGGATATGCTCGCCGTGCCGCTTGCGAATCTCGGTTCGGACCTCGTGCCAGAAATCGGCGGAGATCTTCATCGCCATTTCCGTTTCCTGTGACGGGCAAGCCAGATTGACCACCACGCCGGTCAGGTTGTGATCATGGTCCCATGTATACATCAGGTCCACGTAGTGATCCTCATAGCCTTCGATATGGCTGAAGGTCGGATCATTCGTGTGGCCGTACATTTTGGTAAAGCCCTGGACGACCGCGCCGGCACGACGGGAAGTGTCCTCGACAAAGTAGGTTGCACGCCGGTTGTGCCCAACCACGGCGGCGCCCAGGCCGAACCCCATGCATCCCGGCGTCCGGTTGCGCCACGCCTCGACCACGGCATCCGCGATCCGGTCGGTTTGGAACGTCATATATTCATCCGCCGTCATCACGCCATCGGGAAGAACCTCCGCTTCAGGTCCGAACTGGTTCACGAGGGTCATCGGCGCGGTATGCGTGTGGGTCGCATTCAGAATAACCGTGTCCGGGTCTATCTCAGATGATCGCGCGCGGATCGCCTCCCGGCACAACGGCAGGAAATCATTGTCGTCGTACCATTTATGGCGAAACCCGCCGCGGTCGCAGGAGACGAAAATGACGGAGTCGCCTGACGCTTCGCCGGTCGACAAGGCCAGAGCGGTGACCGTCACCGGCCCATCCACCCCCTCCGACACCCGCATCTTGAACTGCGCGCCGAGGATGACTGTGCGGTTCGGAGTGATGTCACGGCCGGCCCATCCGATTTTTATCGTTCTCGCCTTGTCATTGATCATCGTGAATCCTTTCTGCTCCTATTGTTTGCGTTCGATCTCTTGGCGATCATTTGTCATGTCAATGCGTTCGTCACCCAGTTTGATCCGTGCCGTGCAACCGCGCGGTTTTTGGAAGGAATAAACAGCTTGGCCGTTTTCGATGCGCCAGGCGGACGTGACGATCCCATGCCTCGTCTTCAAGCTCGCCCTTGCCCATGAGAGGCGCGCATCGGCGAGCGGTTCGAAGAGGATATGCTTGAATCCCGGTTCAGCCTCGTCGTGGTTGATTCCGGCAACGCCCCGATATAACCAGGCGCCGACGGAACCGAGCGCCGGATGGTTGAGCGAGCCAAAGCCGGTGCGGCACGGGGCGCCGTCCGGCTCGATGCCGCACCAGCGCTCCCAGATCGTGGTAGCGCCCATCTTCACCATGTAGAGCCAGGAGGGGTGCGTATCGTTCAGCAGCAGATCGTAGGCCTCCTTTACATATCCATTGTCCGAGAGCGCAATCAACACGAAGGCCGTCCCGACGATCCCGCAGGTGATATGCCCCTTTTCGCGCACCAGCCGCGCAAGCTGCGCGGCAACCGTCCGCCGGTGCTCGCCGCAGAGCCCGTAACCGAGCGCCAGCGCACAGCCGGTCTGGGTGTTGTCCGCCAGTTCGCCATTGTCGTTGACGAAGCGCTTGATGAAGGCCGCCTTCACGGCTTCCAGACGTTCGCGGTACGCGCTGATATCCTTGTCGAGAATTCGGGCCGCCTTCACCAGGATCTCCAGAGAATTCGCGTAGCAGGCCGAGGCGATCAGCGTGCAACACGTCTTGCCCGAATAAAGGTCGTTCTTATTCGGATGCGATACGGCGTACAGCGCCCCGTCCGGGTTTCGCGGGTCGGGCGACAGCCAGTCGCCGATCCATAGCTCGTCGTATTCTCGGATGCCGTCTTTCGACTCGGCGATCAGGTAGTCCACCCACCTGCGCATCGAGTCGAACTGCGAAGCGAGCAGATCCTTGCAGCCATAGGCCAGATAGCACTCGTAGGCGATGGCAACGGATGCGTCGCACCAGAACGGTGAGGGTTTCTTCCCTTTGACGCGGCTGGAGTCATGGATGGCGCCGATCCATCCCCGGTGCGGGCAGATGCTTGTGAGCGAGCCGTCCGCGCGCTGTTCGGAGGCGATGTCGCGCAGCCATTTGCGGAAAAACCGCTCGGTATCGAAGTGATACACGGCCGTGCGGCAAAACGCGTTGGTGTCGCCCGTCCAGCCGAAACGCTCGCCTCGTTGTGGGCAATCGGTTGGAACCTCGACCGAGTTGTCGCGCTGAACCCACACGGTGTTCTCGAAAAGCCGGTTGACCCGCGCGTCGGAGCATTCGAAATGCCCGGTCCGCTCCATCTCGCTGTGAACGACGATGGCCGTGAAATCCTCCGGACGCGCGCTTGGGAAGTTTTCGAGTTTGGCATAACGGAAGCCGCAGAACGTATACCTGGGCTTGAATCGGCGCGTCGCGCCGTCGCCGATGAAACGGTATTGGCATTTGGCGCCTCCGGAACTCCGGGTGGAGACGTTTCCGTTCTGGTCGAGCGTCTCGAAGCAGGTCAGAACAAGCTCGACGCCACGTTCCGCCCGAGCGGTGAACTCGATGTAGCCGGAGATGTTCTGGCCGAAATCGAGCACCGTTTCGCCGGCGGGCGTGCGGATCAGCTCGCGAACGGGCATGCGTTCGTGTTCGACCGTTTCCGGGCCAAACTGTGGGACCAGGATATCCTTGGGCAGGTCGATCTTGCGGATTCCGAGCGGCCTACAGTCATGGGTGGCGTCAAAGGCTTCACCGTTGTACATGTCGTTGTACACGGTGCCGCTCTCGCGGCATGCGAAATCGTCGCCGCGGAGGATCGTGGTTCTTCCTTCAGCGTCCTTCCATACGAGCGCCGCGATCAGGGCGATATCCGTATCCTTGAAGCCCTCGGCGGCAAGTCCCAGCGCATGCATGCGCCAACCGCGGCCGAGCCCGACGACCAACTCGTTCTTGTCCTGGAGCAGCGGCGTCACGTCATAGCGTTGAACCTGCAGCCATTGCTTGTCGTTGGTCCAGCCCGGCGCAAAGACATACCGGCCGACGCGCTCGCCGTTGAGACATGCCTCGTAAACCCCCAGCGCGGTGATTTCGAGCTCGGCGGAGACCATTTTTTTCGCGTCGAAAGAGCAGATGAACTCCGGCGCATTCAGGACGTTGTCCGTGTCCGCCGCGACCCAGGATGATTGCCGTATACTATTCATCAGATCCTTTCTTTCGCTTCACAAGCTTCTCATGCTCCTTTTCTCGTCTTCGGCCGTCACTCCACTCTTCACCGTTCGCACGCATGTTACTCACGGTTTAAACGCCACATCCGTGAAAGTGCGTTCGAGCAGTTGCCCCGCCTTCTCGTTTTCACCGTCCAACAGCGTCACGGTGACCGTGAGCTTCCGCTTCGCGATTTCGGCCAGGAACTCCCCGGCAAAATCGCCCGCGCCGCCGGTGTCAGCCGAGTCGCCGTCCGCGACGGGACCGCCGGGCGCCATGGGCGGCGGCGGCGTCAGCGCGATACACGCATACCCTTGGAACGGCATGGCTCCGCCGGATCCCAGGATCCGCCCGTCTTCATGCGCCGTCACGGTGACCCACTGCGCGCGGTCACGCTCGGGAAGTCCCGCGAAATGCACGGCCGCACGAACGTGCGGTTCGCGGCCCCAGACCCAGATGCGAACGTCAGGCTCAGATCCGGTCTCCGCCGTATCGCGAATGACCAGATTGTCGATCACGGCCTTGCCGGTCCGACCGGCGTCGCCCAGCACCAGTCCGAATGCCGGAAAGGCATCGTCCTGTCTCGGAAACGAGGGCGGTGGACGCAGCCGGCCCAAAACCTTGCCGTCGCAGAAGAGATCGTAGTGTCCCGCGCGCCACTCCAGACGCACCCGCTGCCAATCGTTGGTTTTAACGGGCAGGGGGAAGCGCCCCACGCGTTTCACGCCGCCCTCGTTCGCCTCCAGTTCCAGCGCCATCCCGCCTCCCTCGGCGGCAACCGCCTGAAGGTCGGCGTGCAGCCGGTGGCGCAGTCGAATGAGCGTGGCCGGCATTGTGGTGACGCGCAGATCAAATTCAAGCGCACCGGAATCGGCCGGCGGAACGACAGGGAGGCGCAGCTCGCTGCCGCGTTGCACGGCAAAGCCCTTGCCATCGCGGCCCTCGACAAAGACCGGTTCGCCCTCCGGCTGAGCGCACCAGATGCCATGAATCCCGGCGGGGTCTTGCTCGAAATCAAGCCGCAGCCACTCACCCGCATCGCGCGGCGGTTGTGGATCGTCCGCGCCGCGTACGATGATCGGCGCGTAGTCCATGGGATCGAGTTCAAGTTCCGTGCCTTGCGCAGTCGCCAGAGCCATCCCCGATTCGGCATGCCAGGCGTGACGGTGCGCGCCTGCGAGCGGCAGGGCGGCGAGGCGGGCATCTAACGTCAACGCGCGCGGTCCGTCGCGCACGCCGGTGCGCTCGGCCCCGCCCTCAAAGAAGCGCGTGCGCCGCAGAGCGTAGAGCAGCGCCACATTCCGTTTTCGGTTGAGGAACCCGCCCCCCGCGAAGGCGCCGTTCTGAAACGGCGGAACTTCCTCGATCGCGTCGTGTTCGAAGATGCCGCACTCCACCTGGATATGGTGCGCCCGGTGCAGCTCTTCCCGCACTCGCGGCGGATAGGGCACCACGCCGTAGGGCAGCGTCACCCCCAGGAAGCTGCGCGAGCCGATCAGATCATAGGGATGGTCTTTGGGATTGAAGTTGCCGTTGTACATCTGCGTGCCCACGAAGCCGAAGGCCTGCCCGGATGTGTACGCGCGGTTCAGCTCGGGATTGGAGTACCAATGGGTGTAGTCGTAAAAGGATTTTACCCAGATCGCGGGCCACTCGCCGTCCATGCTGATGTCGAGAAAAGTGAACATGGGCAGGCCCTTCCAGCGCGAAGTATGCGCCCAGATTCCGCCGTCCAGAACCCCGTTGTCCACGAAGACTTGTTTGAGACGCCGGAACCAGGCGCGCCCCTCCCGCCATTTAAACCCGAGCCGTCGCGTGCCGTCTTCCGCCACGTAGGGGACGTCGGAGGCCAGCAGGTTCATCGACGCCAGGGCCGTGTAGGGTTCATCCACGTACACCCCCCGGATACCGACATCGCGGATGGTCTTGTCAATCCAGTAGGCAAAATAATCCCGTGAAGGTCGGTGACTGTGGAACCTCCCATCCGGCCGGGTCAAGGTGTCGTTCGGCTTCGCCCCGCTCAGATGGCTCCCCCCAGCGATACTGTAATTGACGAATGGCGCCTGGATGACGTCGCTGCCGATGAACCGGCCGCGCCATTTCTCATAATCCTCCGGATAGGGGTAAAAGGATTTGGCGTACTCGCTCCAGCGCCAGAACCAGATCCGTTCCGAACGCTTCTCGAGCCGAGAGGCGCGCCCATGGCCGTGCGTCCAGGTGCGCCAGTCCTCGGGCAGCGGCTTGAACGGGTTGGCCAGCAGGTAGAAGCGAAAGGCCAGCGGCCCGGTTAGCTGAGTCGGGCGCGCCACGATGTTGAGGCGAAGGTAGCGTGCGGCATCGGTGGCCACCAACTCGAAATTGGGCGCCTTCGGATCGGAGATCCATCCCTCGTCGTTGTCGATGAACCAGCTCAAGCCTCGCCGGGCGTTTCCAATGTGGATGAACGAGCCGACGCGATCCGTGTGCCAGTCCGCATTGTGATTGAAAAACGCGTCGAAGACCGCACCAGTCTTCGGCCGCGCCGGACCGCCCGAAGATCCGGTATTCCATGAAAGATGCGTGAACGTATCGCGCCCGTCCGCGCCGCGTTCCAATTTGCCGAGCCGTGCGATAAAGGCCGATCCGATCGAATGCACCACGTCCATGATCTCGACCCGGAGCGGAATGCGAACTTCCATCGCGTCGAGGTCAAGCGGCCCGGCGGGATCGAGCCGGACGTCGAGGCGCATCACGCCGTCGTATTCAAGCCGGCCGACGACCCGCAGGCGATGTCCTTGCCCAGTCGCGGTTTCCGACATCCACTCGGCCTCGTCCTCGCGGTTGTGCGGTCTTGGATCG
>JAGYMT010000013.1 GCA_018400335.1 Kiritimatiellia bacterium
TCTATTTATGTTGTACTTCTTGGAAAAATTCTGAGCGTATCCGGAAGCGTTTTTTTCCTTCCATGCATCGGACGTCTCATTGATGGAATGCTTCGCGAATGGATTTTCGGCCAAGCCGCGGCGGGCAAAGTCCACCGACGACCTGAGCCGGTCGCGAGAATCGCCGCGCGCGCGATCTAGTTGCCATGCGACACGATCATAATCCTCCGGGCGCAACAGGCGCCAGAGCGCGGCGCCGACAAACGCAACGGCCAGCGCTCCCGCAAGCGCAGTGAACGGCAGGCGCCACGCGCCGGCGATATCCGCGAAACGATCAAGCGCGCACGCGATGACGACCACGGATACGCACGTGAGAACGCCACGCGAAACGATACCGCCGGCGCCCCATCGCGCCCCAGCCCTTGCAAAGTCTTTCAGAGCGCTTCGTATTTCAAGCGGCAGAGACGGTGGCAACGCCACCCGCGGCGGTCGTGAAAGCCGTTTTTTGCGCGCCACATTGCCGAATAATTTGATGATCATATATGTGTTCTCAGATGGCCATTCCCGCCAGTTTACGGAACACCCAATGGACCGCCAGCAACAGGATGATGGCGACCAGAACCGACGGATGCCCGCCCGCCGGAAACGTCATGGCTTCGGATATCCTCTGCGTATGCGGACGGACCCCCTCCATCATCGAGACGGCATCCGTGGCACGAAAATAGCGCCCAGACGCTTTAGCCGCAAGGCTCTTCAAAAAGCCCTCATCGAACTCATGAAACAGGCTTTCCATGTTCGGATTGTCGGCAACCTGGAAAGTCGCTGATTTGCCGTCCACGCTCACTTGAGCCTGCAATGCATTCGGCTGCAGGATTCCGATTCTGTTATTCACGCCCGAACGCAGCGGAATCGGCGAAACCGCGCCATCAGCGGTCGCATGATCAGCGCCCTGGCCGAGCGCCAGCAACAGGTTTTCCGAGCCGAACACCGGCATGGGCGGGTAACAGGCGGGTTGATCGGGATCGCTCCAAAGGCTGGTCGCCAATTCGCCCAGCAAACCATCGAGCAGACGATCCATGCCCGGCGCCAGATTATATTCACGCATAGGATACATGCCCCTAAGCCCCCAGAAGACCGCCTTGCCTCGTCCGTAAAATCCCAACGAACATACAGGTGTCCCGTCATCAGACTCCACCAACGCAACATCCTGCGCAGGCACGCCGAAAACATTCTCGGGTCGGCCCATGTCCGCGAAACGGCGCGCCGATCTTGCTCCATCATAATCCAGTTTCATCATCGGCAAATCGCGCGCGGCGGCAGTCATGCGGACCTTGCCGGAAGGACTAATCTTTCCCCCGGAATCCCATCCGAAACGCGATGCCAGCGCGGCCTGGTATCCGCCATCGCCATTCGGCAAAATCAGAAGACTCGCGCCATTTTCAGTCACCAATCGGAACAAAACTTCGGCATCGGCATCGGAAAAACCTTCAAACACGGGATCCTGGAGAACAACTACCTGGCGCCCCGCCCATTGTTCAAGGGTGGACGGCACAGCATCGCCCGCATGCCCGCGCCGCGGCTTGCGACCGCCGGTGAACAATGCTTTCCGCCTGAGCCCCATACGATCAAGAGCCAGCCGGAAATAAGCGACATCCCAGTCCGGATATAACCCGATCCACAGCAATTCGGGCATCCTATCCACTGCATCAATGGCGAAACCAACAGTATTATTATCCGGACGATAATCTCCCTCAACTTCGCAATCCAGTCGGAGAAAATGCCTTCCGGGGGACGGCGCGGTCCATGGGATTCTCACAGTCATGATTTCATCGCCTTTAGCGGCCAAAGGCATTTTCACGGGCTCCGATTTATCGCCTGACAGCTTAAGCGCAAATGCATTCGTCATGCCGGGCTGGGTCTTAAGCGTCACATCGATATTCACGGCGCGCCCCGCGCGCGCAAGGCTCGGCGCGCTCCAATCCAGAATGGCGAAATCCGGCCCATCGGGGGGCGGAAAGCCTACGCCCGCCACCAACAGCTCAATTCCCTCCCGATCGAGCCGGGTTATTATCTCTTCCCGCTCGTCCGCATTGTGTCCGCCGTCCGAAAAAATCGCCACGTGAGACACCTTTTCATTCTCGTAAAAGTCCAGTCCCTTTTCAATGGCCTGATACAGATCGGTCTCCCGGGGATTATCGGTCGCGGGCGCGAAGATCGTAACTTCGGACGGAAGTCGCGCGGCAAGCGCCGAGGCGGCGTCAGCGCGGGTAAATGATTCGATTTCAGCCATCATGGCGCCCAAATCGCTTTTCCTGGCATCGAAAAAAGCCTCATCCTCGCTATTCCGCACTACTACCAGGTGGCGGCGCAACGAGTCGGCAACGCCCGGGAACGCCGTGAGATGCTCGACAGCTCTCGCTAGCGCCTGCTCCGCGTTGGAGGAAGCGCCAAGCAAAATCGCCGGAAATGACTCATCAGACGATTCGGAAGCCGGATCCATTTCATCCGCCGCCGACAAGAGAGCAATAAGCAGGTCTTGAAACGCCTTGACAGGAATGACCGAATCCGGAGATATTTCGCTCTCAGGCGGAGACTCCTGCCGTGTCCGGATGACCTCATCCAGCATGGCGTTCCACCGGATATAGCCGTCGCGAATCCAGCGCGCCGCATCGTGAATTATCCTGGCGTCATCCTGGCCGAAAGGAATGCCCTGGCCGGCCTGGCCGCCAAGGCGAGAAAGAGCATCAACCCATCGAACGGAGCCGGCGCCCGCTTCCTCGATATCCGAGGCGAGTCGCGCGGCCGTTACGTTACGCCCCAAGATTGCATCCGGTTGACGCAGCGCAAGCGCGTCGAGTTTATCCGAAAGATCTCGACAGCCAAGCAAAGCGCTCATGCTTTCCGATGAGTCAAGAACGGCAAGAATGCGACACGGCTCATCCCTTGTTGTTATTTTCACCAGAACCGGCCGCCATGCAGCCCAGGCGGACAAGACCATGATCAGCGTCAGCGTCCAGGGCAGGCAACGCGAAAAGAATCCAGCGCGCCTTCTCCTTTCAGCCGTAAGCCAGAAATGCGCCGCGACAAGAGCTATTGCAAGCATCAGCAACACGACCCAAAAGGGCGCCCCGCCGTCTCCGTAGACCAACCATTTTGTTTCTATCGGCATGGAACTTACCCGCTCACGTAAAAAAACGCCTGCTCAACCACATTTCCAGCAACAGCCCGATCATCAGCGCAGCCGCGATTAAAGGGCTCCAAGGGCGTCCCTGGTAACGACCTCCCAGATGTTTCACCAAATCCGACTCTTGATCAAAAAGCTCCACCCCGCAAGCGGTCTCAAAAGCGGAACGCATTGCGGGACCCATCGTTCTAACGTCGGAATCGCCGGGATCGCCACGGACGTGGTAGAGCCTGCCGGGCAAATCTCCTGCTGCGTCAGTCCTCACTTCGTAATCTCCAGGCAGCTCCGTCTTGTCAAAGCGAACAAACGATCTGCCGCCGGCACGCACGGCTGAAACAGTTTCCGCGCCGCCATCGGGACGAATCACTTTCGCGCGATCAGCGTCAACGGCGGAGATGATCGGCGCGCCCGGCGCAAGATTTCGTGGAAACGCGCTGCGGCACAATGCTTGATTGGCGAGACTGATCAGCATGACGGGAAACCCGGCATGGACGGACATCGAGTGCCAGTCCGAGCCGAACCCCGCCGTCCACAGCAACACGTAGCCGCGTCCGATTCGACGCTCCGCGAGCAAAGGCGAATTATCGGTGAGACTTAGAAGAACGCGAGCGCCTTCCGCCAATGAATCCGGCATTGTTCGATAATGATTATAGAAGCGCGGACTGCCGAGGTTGGCGCCCCCGGCGGATTCCAGGTCTATCCAGAATGGGTCATCGCCCGTTTCCACGTAGCAATGCTCGTAGCGCTCAGGATCAATCGGCCCGGATCCCGGCGCGTCAATGAGCATGGGCGCAAGGCCCGCGAAAGATTGATTAAAGCGCTCATGATCCGCATCAGGTCCCGGCGCCAGGATAACGGTTCCTCCGCGCGCCACGTAGGAATTGACGGCATCCAGAGCCTCCGCCGGCATGGAAGCCACGTCCAGGAGAATAAGAAGAGCAGCCCCGTCGAGACTCTCCGCGTTGATCTGTTCCGGAATCTGGCCCACCAGCTCGACGGAAAAAGGCGATTCATTCGACAACTCATCATCAGCGCCCGGCGCCCCATGCGCTACTTCACCCTTTGCCTGATTATCGAGGGCAAGGCCCAACCATGCGCGCGGATTCTCGAAGCCCCGCTTCATGACGGCTATATCCTGAGCTGCCAGCACCACCAGGCGATTCTTGACTGAAAAGGAACGGCTGATCACGTTGTCCGCGGCCAGGTCGTCCCCGGGCAACCTGACGACAAGGGTGTTTTCACCGGACGGCAGAGCTAGCGCGAAAGTGACGGTTCTTTCGCCGTTCGCGAGGGCAAGAGGCTCCTCCCGCAACAGCCGCCCCTTGGAATCGGTGACCGACACACGGGTCTCGGCTGTTTCATCGTCGCCGTAGTATCCGACGGTCAGCCGGAAGCTGGTCGGCTGAAGAGCCAGCAGGACGTCGCCGCCGGGAGACAGGTCGAACACGCCGAAATTGCGCGCACCGGCTTCGTGAAAACGAAGAGCGAACACCGACACACCCTGCCGGCCCAGTTCGCGAAAAAACGGCGACAAAACGGAAGGCTCTGAAAAATCGCGAAGCCCGAAGCCCGAAAGAATATACAGCTCCTTTCCCTGGAACGGACTAGACCGAAACAATTCAGCCGCCTTGCGCAGAGCCGATTCCGCCGCGATCCGCCCTGATTCCGCGGCGCAGCCGGCGAGCAACTCCTCGACTCGTTCCGCGCGAACGGGAAAACGGTCGGACCGGAACGAATTTGTCGAACCAGTCATCGGCAACAAATCCACGCGAACGGGAAACCTGCCGGCGTGAACAATTCCGCGACACACGCTCAACGCGGCATCCATGCGCGAGCCCGCGCCGAATCGGGACTGCATGCCCGCTGACGTATCCAGCAGAACAACGCGATGAGTAGCCGGAGGCGGAGCTGGAAAAGCTCCATCCCGGGGCGGATGCCACGGAGCATATGGCCTGGCGAACAGGAGCGCGGCCGCGGCAATGGCAATCGCGCGCAGGGCAATGATGAGATACTGAATCCACAGCATGTGCCGGGCGCGGGTTTCCATTACTTTTTTAAGAATGAATATGGCGCCCCATGCCGTGTTGCGCCGCTTTCTGCGGAACAGCAGGTAGATAATTATCGGCAGCGCCGCGGCAGGCAAAGCCCAGAGAAAGGGGGGCGACATCAGAATCATCTCGTAAAGCCCTCCACTCTTCGGCGCAAATAGGAGAACACCGGCGCCTCGTACGCCTCCTCGCTCACGGGCAAGGCCACAAAAGCGAAATTATGCCTATGGCACGCATCCTTAAGCTCGCAAAGGTGAGCCTCGAAAGCTATCCGATATTGGCGCACGATCAACTGCGGATCAACGACAATCACCTGCCCGCTTTCGGGATCATGAAATCGGGTTACGGCATTGAAATCAAGATCCAATTCAGTCGGATCATGGATCTGCACGGCTATTACGTCGCTGCCGCGATAGCGCAATTGAGCCAGACGTTTGACCACCACCTCCGGTTCGTCCATAAAATCGGAAATAGCCACCGTGAGCCCTTTGCGGCGCGCCGTTGAAGCGCATTCGGAGAGACCCAGCTCGAAATCCGTGCCCTCAGCCGGAGCAGCCTCGACCAGCGCCTTGAAGACACGTTGAAGATGTTGTCGCCCGCCGCCGAACGGAACATAGCCGACACGTCGTTCGCGAAATAACGAGAGAGAAAAGGAATCGCGCTGCAACATCGCAAGATAAAAGAAAATAGCGGCAACCCGAACGGCGAAGGCGTGTTTTGTCCACGAAGCGCCCCCGTAAGACATTGATCCTGAAACATCAAGGATAATACTCACCCGAGTATTCGTAAGCTCCTCGTATTCGCGTATAAAAAGTCGCTCGCTTTTCCCGAAAACGCGCCAGTCAAGATACTTGAGCGAATCACCGGGGAAATACTGGCGGTGCTGAAGAAAATCCGCCGCGAACCCCTTGAGTGGCGATTTACCCGATCCCGCGAGCATGCCCTCCACGCGTAGCCGCGAAAACAATTCCAGCCGGCGAATGCGGTCGGCCATATCACCGCCAAGCAAGTCGGAAAAATTGTCGCTCGTTTTGTCCATGATGTGGCTGGAGGCCGGGAAGAATCCGGCAGCCTATTCCTTCACTATCTCCAGAATCATATCTATCATTTTTGATGACGTGATGCCGTCCGCTTCGGCCGCGAAGTTCACTATTATGCGGTGGGCGAGCACGGGATGCGCCACATCGCGTATATCCTCGGCGGCGACATGCGTGTTGCCCCGCATGAACGCGCGGGCCTTGGCGCCAAGAATAAGGTACTGGCCGGCTCTCGGTCCGGCCCCCCATTGCAGATATTTGCGGATGAAGTCCGGAATAACGCCTTCCCCCTCTTCTCCTCGCCGGAGTCGGCTGCAGCGAACGATCCGCGAAACATACCTCACCAACGGCTCGCTTATCGGGATTTCCCGCACGACGTGTATAAGCTTCAGGATATCGGAGCCATCGAGGATCGGAGAAATGTTCACCGAGCGATTCGCCGTGGTCCTGTTGAGGATGTCCACCTCCTCGTCCGCCTCGGGATAGTCCACCCAGAGAAAGAACATGAAGCGATCCTGCTGCGCCTCGGGCAGCGGATACGTGCCCTCCTGCTCGATGGGATTTTGCGTGGCAAGCACGAAAAACGGCTCTTCCAGGCGATAGGTCTTGTTTCCCACGGTGACGCTGTGCTCCTGCATGGCTTCGAGAAGCGCCGCCTGCGTCTTGGGCGGGGTGCGGTTAATTTCATCGGCCAGGATCATGTTGGCGAACAATGGCCCCTCGACGAATCGGAAGCCCTTGCTTCCGTCAGCCCTGCTCTCCAGAACCTCAGACCCCGTAATATCAGAAGGCATCAGGTCGGGCGTGAACTGAACGCGCCTGTACTTCATCGCGAGCACCCGCGAAAGCGTGCTCACCATGAGAGTCTTGGCCAAACCAGGCACGCCCATCATCAAGCAATGGCCGCCGGAGAAAATGCTCATCATAAGACGATCCATCACCTCGCTCTGGCCGACAATTATTTTCCCGACCTCCTCGCGCGCCTTGATGACCTTTTCCGTCAATTCATCGAAATCGCGCTTGTCCACCTTGATTGTTTCGGCATCAGACATACCTTCTCTCCCGTGATGATTTCGTTCACTCTCACTTCAGATCCTGCGCGGCATAGCGCACAATATTTTGATACAACTTCGGCCATTCCGCCCATAGTCGGACGTGCGGCTTGCCCGGAAAATCCTCCTCGCATCCGAACGGGTTTATCGTCACGGCCATGGTGATCTGGTCGCCTGATCGCTGTTCGACGATGAAAGGCTTGTCGCCGACCTTCATCAGCACTTTTGCCGAGCTGTTTGTCTTCAGGGAGACGTCGTGATAGAAGTGCAGCCAGGGGAGCTGAGCGAGGTCAATGCCGCGAAATATCGGATGATCCTTGTTCTCCGGCGGCTGAAGCTGGAGCGGACCGCGCCGGAGGTTATTGGGCTCCGGACGGATCGGATAGTATTCATTGACGCCATGCTCCGGATATTCGTAAGTGAAGGCAAAGTTGCCGCCGCTGATCACCAAGCCGCCGCCGGCCTTGAGCCAAGGAACCAGGATGGAAGCGCCCACGCGCTTGAACTCCCTGTCCTGAATGTTTGAGAAAAGAAGCACGCGATGATCGAACAGCCTTTCATAATCGTATGGAAAATCGCCCAGCCCGTTCTGCGGCGGGGAATTGCCGACGCAATATCCGATTTCCAGTTTTGCGTTCGGGATAGCGCGCGCAACCTCGGTTAGTCCAAGCCGGTAAGTGCCGATCCCGAAAATGCCGAAGACGTTGAAAGCGCCGCGGTTTATCGTCAGCCCCGCCGGAGCCTCAGGCACATCGGGATTGTGAATCCGCACGGGAAAGCTCTTAAGGGGCCGCCCCTGCCCCAGCAGGCCGGCCTCGTTAACCTTGAGCATGGCGCCGCCGGCGAAGAACTTGCCGTATTCGTATTTCCTTGCGCTTCCATCAGGAAGCTCTACCAAAGCCGTCACATTAAAGACCAGCGGATCCTTGCATGCCAGTTGAGTCTCGACGCGGCCCCTTGCCGGCTGAACGGCGAGTCCGTCTATGATCACCGGATCCATCTCTACCCGTCCCGGCTCGCCCGCCAGGTCGTGCTCGATTTCGGTCGTAAAAGTCACGCGGGCCGCGGGCTCATAGGAAGCCGTCACGCGGTATTCGACGGACACCACGCCGTCTTCATTGCGCGGGATCATCTCGCAAACAAAGTGCTCGTTGGCATGATCCACGCTTGCGAGGCCTATGACCGGAAGAATGTAGATTCGCCCTTTCCAAGGCCTGTCCTTGAACGCAAGAATCGAATCGTACCACCATTCCAGAGTCTTGTTGCCGCAATTGTAAAGGGTGTCGGTGTAGTCATAATCCATAAGGTAGACGACGCCCTCGCGGCGCCCCCTGTTGATTTGCGCGGAACAGCCGTGGGTGAAATCGGCTATGTAAGGCTCACCCTGAGGCCATGCGGGATAATCCCCCGAATTGGGACCTATGGCGCTCAGGCCGCGCCCCGTGGGTCTGATCATGTTATCATTGCAGGACCTGCTGATATAGGACACGTTGTGAATCCAGAAACTGGGCCGCTTGGCGCGTCCGTCGTTCGTATGAAACTCGAAGTCGAAACGGAAAAAGGGTTGGCCGCGCCTCATCGTAACCGTGCGGCGCATTGTCATATTGGAGAGCAGCTTGGAAATGATTCCGCTGTTGGCCGCGCCGACCCACCCCACGGTGTCGGTTTCAAAAACGACCTGAGCCTCGTCCGGACCGTTTCGGGTGATCTGGTATTTATAAGACTTGTATGCCAACTCCTGAAAGCGCCAGTCCTGCTCCCAGAAGCAGTCCATCAGCATGCCGCCGCCGCCGAACATGCGAAACTTGGCGTTTGTAGGTTCAACGATATCGTTCCCCGTGGGAGTGAAAACGAAACGGTTGATAAGAGCCTGGCGCCATGGGAGCAGATGCATGCTTATCCACTCCGATTCCATGAGTATCGCCTCGTCACCGTCCTCGTCCGTGATAACGCTTACATGAACGCCTTCCTCGGCGGCTTGAACGCCAAGCGCCAGCATCAACGCCAGCGCTACGGAACCCATCCATTTCCGAAATCCAGTCATTTGCATCATGACGCGCCTCCCCGATCTTATTTCTGGAATTCCACAACCGCCACCTTGAAGATATGAAGTCCGCTTATCTTGTAGGCGACAAAGCCCTTATCCTCCGTGAACGACAGAGCCTTGCACTCAGGTATCGGACTGTTGTCAAGCAGGTGCACACCGACAACCTTGGAGTATCCCTCCGGAATTTTGACCGTCACTCCGACAGGCTCCGCCATGGGCGCCGGGAGCTGTCCGAACCTATTCTGCTGCCATCTTTCCGTTACGGGCGGATTGATTACCGGGAGGACATAAATGCGGGTGCCGCGCTCCGTTTCCTTCTCGAATCCGGCCTCCGTGTACCAAAGATCCTCGTCGGTATCGAGCGAGACTTTTTCCTCGATCCTCTCCAACTGGATCAGCCGCGGATCCCAGAAGAATTCACCGAAGCGCGCGGCATACACGCCGAGGTCCAGATCGTTATCCGGCAATGGCCCGTAATTGCACGAGTCCATATGGGCGCCACCGAGCAGTGTGAAAACCTGCTTATAGAAATCATCCGGGGTATAGTGCATGCCTTTGTTATGACTATGCATATGAGCATGGTGCCCGCCGGCGTACTTGTATGCGGCGCTCTCGTAGCGAACGGCGCGCAGGTAATTCAAACACACGTTCTTATAGTCCGCGAAATCCACATAACTGAAGCCCCAGCCCTCTTCCTGAATGCCGGCGTCATCCGCCACGAACGCCTTGTGGAAATCGTTTTCGATGATTTCGCGAGCCTTGGCAAAATCGAAAGGATCATCGGGCTTGCTCATGAGCGCGCTGATGCCACCGTTCATACGCCACTCGAAATCGGGGTTCGCGGCTCGAACCTCTTTTTGAAAACGCGCGAAGTTATCAAGCTGTATTTGGCGGAGCTCCTCCTGCGTCTTGCCGTAGTCCCTTCCAAACATATCGGTGTTAAACGCCTGGAACGGCAGGCAGCTATCCCATCTGATTCCGTCATAGCCGACCAGCTTCGAGAACTCTATCGCGCCCATGATAACCCTGTCCACCGGCTCGCTGAAAAGCCCGTTATACATAACAAAACCGGTATGTGGAAATTCTGGAGGATTGCCGGGAAAGCTGGGATGAGACCACTTGTTGCTCAGGAACGCCGGATAGACTTCTTCTATTACCTCTTTGCGCTTGATATAAAACTCTTCGGTTTGAACTGCAAATCCGGCGCCGGCTTTCTGTTCGGGCTTGTCGAACATCAAATCCCACGATTTGCACCCGGTACCATGACCCTCCAGGTAAAACGCGCAAAAAACGCCCTTGTCTTTCATTCCTTTGACGACACCCCGCAGCTCTCCAATGGTGCGAAAAGCACCACTGTTCCCGCTCGCAAAAGGCTTGTTCACATCCTCCGGAACCAGTCCGGCGGAATCGTAAGGCGTTGGCGCCCATTGCTCGTAATAATTGGCAACGTTTGGAAGCGGAGCATACGGGTGCCGGTATCGAGTCCTTTGAAGATTGTTGTATGAGCCATAGGGTATGAGCACCGCGGTCACTCTCGGATGGACGGTGAACCAGGAACAGGCGGCGTCCAGGACCTCGCCGTTTTTCACTATCTCGGCACGAATCTCCTGACCGTAGCGATAATGATCGTTCGGCACGTCCCAAGGCCATTCGACAACGAGATAGCCACCCTGCTTTATGTTCACCGGCTTCGCGCCGATGACGAGGCGTCCGTCAAGCCCGTATCCGATGCTCAGTCTGAGATCCGCCTCTTTGTCCGACCCGCTCCGGTTATGAAGCCAAACCGTGAACTTCTGGAGCTCGCCGGGTCTGCGCCAGGCGTACTTGGCGGCAACCTCGCGGATAGTGATGGCATCGGGCTCAGGCAGTTTCTCCACGCGCACCCAGTCAACCGTCAACCGCCTCAAGGTGGGGAACGGCGTGGATGGCCCGCGAGAATCGCGGCTCCATCGCGGAAAACTGAGCGAGACAACCGCTTGCGCCGGAGTCCTGCCGATGCCGTTGAGCTGCTCGATATCATTCTCGCCGAACGGCAAAGCCTTTTGCCGAGCCTTGTCATGCAAAAGATAGTTGTTGGGACTCGCGTCGAGCTCGGCCCGCAACGCCGAGACGGACTGCTCATTGGTTATATTAAGGCGCTGCCTGGCCGTGGCCAGGAACTCATCTTTCGGGCGCGTGACTATGTCGCCCTCCCTGGATTCGAAGTCGAGCTCGAATTCCTGATACACATCCTCCTCGTCAAATTCGTTCATATAAACTGTTCGCGAGTTAAAGCTCCGCGCGTTGATGCGAATGCCGCTGCCGAGCGTGTTCATCATCCCCTGAACCTTCATCCGAACCGTCGCTCTATATGTTCCCGGCTTGGAGATGTCGAACGCGGGCGCCGACAATATGCAAACCGACTCGTCGGCAACCAGATGCCTGTTCATTGCGACCTGCAAAGCCTTGCCCGTCGCGGCTTCTTCATCCTCCACGACGCGATAGGCGCGAAGGCGCTCGACGGAATTGCTGGCTTTCTCGTGCGCCGCGGCGTAATCGAACTCATGCGCCTTGAACTCCATCGTCGGCGAGGCAAACACCAATCCGGCGGACAAGGCCGACCCGGCCAACACCAACACCTTCCCGATACGCATAAACATATCATCCTCCCCTCGTCATTCGCGCGGCAGCAGCCGGCGCAAAACCTCGTCCAACATCTCGGGCCATTCCCCGGAAACCCTTTTCTCCGCGCCCCGGCTCGCCCGGCAAGGTGGCGGCAAGCATCGCAATCCGTCCGCGGCCGTAATGGCGGAAAAGTAAAGCAGGAACTCCGCCGGATGTCAACCCCATTGCCGGTCCCATTCCAGGTGTCGGATAATCACCAGGAAGGACATGAATCAAGGACCCACCCCGGACGGCGCCGAGCGCACGGCGCGCCCGCCGATGCAGGTGTAGTAGTACCGATTCGCGTGACCGAGCGCGGCGAGGTTGCGGTCCGACGCGCGCGCGTGCGTCGCGACAAAGTCCCCGGCGCCGCCGCGGAAGCCGGAGCCGGTTGCCGTCGTGTTTGGCCAGGCATTAACGTCAGCATCCCCGCCGGCGTTCAGCATACCGTTGCCGTGCAAACCCGTGAATGAACGCCCCGTCGCGTTCCCTATCGTCACGACACGTTCCCACACGTTTCCACTCAGTTCCATGATACCCCAGTAACTCGCGCCGGAACTTAACCGACTCGCGTTGTTCGTCGCGAATATCCCCGCGCGCAAAGGACCAATTCCTTCATCCCCCCCAATGATCGCCACATTGCCGTAGTGACACCCGCCCAACACAGCTGAAGTGGTAACGGTTTCCGTGCCATCCTCCGCGCCACTGAGCGTCTTGGCCGTTACCATGATCGTGTTCGTGCCCCATGCATATTCGTTTGTTACCGGACCCGCCGGGCCCCGGCAAGCTTTCTCGAACTCAAGTTCCGTCATAGGCCGCAACCCCGACCAGTCCGCGTAGGCGACGACGTCCGCCCATGACATCCAATTGCACGCTCGATCCGGTCGGTCCGCCGCATAGACCCGCGGATCAGGATCGGAAGTCGCATCACTCACCCACACGTAATTCCGGCTCCATGGACTTTTAACTCCGTCGGATCCGCCCATGAAACAATCCTGGCTCACAGCCGAACAGCGCGTTGCCTGCTGTGCTCTCGTCAACATGTTCAGGAAATCCGCGTATTGGCCTTGGGTGATCTCATATTTCATGCAGTAGAACGCGGCAAATCCCTTCGGAAACGTCACCAACAACTCACCGGGATCACCGATGGCGCTGTTCCCTGAAATTGCTGTGCCCCAGAGACAATTGGCGGAATTGGTGATCATCAGCGCCGACTCGTTCGTGATCGCAAAAGGAAACGTCCCGCCCGATACCCAGGAGCCTTCCGTGAAACTGCCCTGCTCGATCCCGCCGCTGCCTACGTAGAATGCCCCTTCATCCACGTAGACCATCTCCACCGCATGCACGGAGATGTCAACAAGGTCTCCCTTGGCAAACTCATATCCGTTCGAGCCGTATTCCCACAGCAGACGCGTCCGCGTGTAGGCAACGCTCCCGGTTTGCGAGAGCGCGCTCCGGACGAACACCCCCACTCCGTCATCGCCGGCGATGATCTCGGCGCCGGCAGGCAGGGGCGCGTGCGCGGCGTTGTTTGTGGACAAGAAGGCGTGTTCCCAGTTGTTGGAGCCCGGCGCCCGGAACTTCACGAACACCCAGGCGGCGTCATGATTCAGCTCGTTGCGCCAGGAATTATCCCAGCTCAGATCGAATTCCACGAATACGCTCTTCTCCGCAACAGCCTGGTTCTTCAGCACGATGTTGGACACGGCGATATTATTCGCGGACGCGGAGAGCGCCAGGCCCGCCGCAAGCGCTATGATCACCGTTCGGTTCCACGTTGACATTTTGCTCCTCCTGATTTCAGATTATTCAATCGGCTCACCCGGATCGGAACGGCTCCGCCG
>JAGYMT010000130.1 GCA_018400335.1 Kiritimatiellia bacterium
TGTACCTGTATCTGACCGCGGTGGACGCGGAGAAGAAAGAGTCCAAGCCCTCGCCGGCATTTAAGCTGAAGACCGTGGACAAGTTCGGGTTGAAGTGAAAGGGGAACACACATGAGCCATGACATTCTGATCACCGACCTGCCCGCCCGCGTCGTGGGCGGGTTCACCGGCGCCCGCGGGGTGGGCGAAGGCTGGGTCCCGGTTTCCTGGGAGACCGCCGAGCTTCGGGGAACCGGGCTTTCCGCCGGTTCGTGCAGTGGCGCGCTCGCGCTGAGCCTCGAACTCGGCCTGCGCGGCCCGCACATCCTCCACCTGGCGCTGGGGTCGCACACGGGCTTGCGGGTGTGGTTCGACGGCGAACCGGGCTACCGCGAGTTCATCACCCACCACGGCGGCATGGCCTTCCAGGAGTGTCCGCTCCACGGCGCCGACCTGACGGGTCGGCGGCTGCACATCGCCTTGAAAGACGATCAGCGCCCGAGTCCGGCGTGGCTGGGCTACCTCCGGGCGGAGCCGTGGGACGGGCCGCGCGTCCAGGCTCGCAACCTGATCGCCACCAACGACGGGTTTTCGTGGGTGGCCGGCAACGGTCTCCAGTCCGTGCGCGACGTGAGTCGCTTTTTCACGCCGTTTCGCGACAGCGATTTCGGTCTGATGCTCTGGTGTCCGACTGGCGCCGATTTCACCGGCTGCCACCGGACCAGGGTCGGCACCTGCGCGCGCACGGACACGCTCCACGCCTTCCGCGAGTGCGACCGCCGTCACGCCGGGCAGTTCGCCGCGCTGCTGGCGTCCGGTGGCGACCTGCTCGCCGCGGCCGTCGAGAACGCGCGGTCGGTCGGGATGGCCATCCACTTCTACATCCGGATGGAGGCGTTCAAGGGGCCGTTCCCGTGGGAGCACGCGTTCACGTCGCGGTTTTACGAAGAGCGCCCCGAATGGCGGTGCCGCGACGAGCACGGCGACGAGATTGCCCGGATGAGTTATGCCTTCGCCGGCGTGCAGGAACACATGCTCGCCTATTTCGAGGAGCTGCTCGACTACCAGCCCGACGGCCTTTGTCTCGCCTTCAACCGCGGCCTGCCGATGATGATCGCCGAGGAACCCGTCCTGGCCGAATTCGAGCTCCGGCAGGGGCGCCGGCCGCGCCTGCCCGATGAGATCGATTCGGACGGGATGATCGCGGCCCGCACGACGCTGATGACCGGCTTCTTCGAGCGGGTCAAGGCGTTGCTCGATCGGCGCGGACGGGAGCTGTCCTGCATCGTCAAACCCGACGAAACCTTCAACCGGACCTGCGGACTGGATATCGAGGCGCTGGCCGAACGCGGAATCTTCTCCACGATCTGCGTGCATAACGGCGGTTTTAACGCCGAGCAGTCGGGGGTTCATCAGTCGCTTTTCTGGCGTCGGCTTCGGGATTCCGGCCGGGCGCGCATCTACCCGAACGGATGGGGCGGATCCTACGACCACGCCGAGACGGCCCGGTTCCTCCGCGACAACGTTTTCGGCCAGGGGTTCGCCGGCGGGTTCTTCTGGGATGTGGACAACCTGTCCGAGAACCCTTACAACTGGCATGTGATCGGGCGGGGCGGCACGCCGACGTTCCTGGAAGATGTTGTTTCGGGGAAGATTCCAAGTCCGACGATCAACCCGCTGACCCGCGTCCAGGGAGTGAAACTGGGCCGGTACAACCCGAAATCCAGCTATTGAACGGAGGTAGGAATAGAGGGAATCGGTGAACGAGAGCGGATAACGAGTAGAGAAGTTTCAATCGTCGCCCGCTCTCGTCGTCCGTTCTCGTCAACCGAAAAAGCGTTGGGAAAGCGTTGAAAAACGTTCTGTCAACTTTTGACAGAACGTCCAATAACAAAATGGAGAAACAATGATCACCGAAATGCGGTATGCCAGTGAACACGGCGAGCTTCATGTCGAGCTGGAACGCGTCGATGTGCTGATCAAGTCGGAGGAGGAGGTCCTGAATTTTCCGCGCCTGATCCGGCTGGCCGGCGGCAAACTTGTGCTGGCCTACGGGCGGGGGCGCCACGGGGGCAACGAGAGCCGGTGTGCCGCTTACTCGGAAGACGATGGCGGAAGCTGGCGGGATTTCCCGGCGGACTCTCCCTGGAACGACAACGTGCAGACCTCCGGCGTGCTGGGTTACCTGCGGGACGGCTCGGTCGGCTACATAGACGTGTTTCCACGGAACATGCCCGGCTATCGCGACTTGCCATGCCCCTGGTTCAAGTACGCGCTGGCCGATCCCGAGTGGCGGTATCGTCGGTTCGCTCCCGATGGGAAACTGGCCGAAGAAACGACGTTCCGCGTGGCGAATCTCCCCTGGAAGGCGGCCTCCTATTACTGCTATGGGGACCTTCTCGATTTCGGCGACGGGCGCCTGTTTACGGCGCTGGGAGCGCAGGTTCCGGCGGACATTCCAGAGGAAGGGGGCGTGCGGATCACGACGTTTTTCGTGCGTTCGACCGACCATGGCAAAACCTTTGAATACGTGGCACACATTCCGCCCGAACTCGATGGTAAACCGTTCGGCCCGGAAGGCTTCAATGAGCCCACGCTCGCTGTGCTTCCCGACGGGGAGCTGCTGTGCGTCCTGCGCACCAGCGGACGAACACCGCTCTACCAGACGCGTTCGATCGACGGCGGCGGGCGCTGGAGCAAGCCTGAATCCACGGGTTGGCCTGCGGCCAAGCCCGATCTGCGCTTGTTGAGCCATGGCGTACTTGCCTGCTCGTCCGGTCGCGGCGTGTACGGCCATCCGCAGGTCACGCACGTCATGTTCAGCCTCGACGGTCGCGGCGAACAATGGGAAGCGCCGTTCATTTTCCACACCGGCCCGGGATGCTCGTACACGAGCAGCATGGAAAGAGACGGACGGCTGTACGTGGCTTATTCTGATTCGTCATTCACAAAACAGCGCGAAAGCTACCGTATGTCTTTCCAGGCGATCAGATGGGCCGTGCTCAAACTGGCGTTCAAGCGCGCCAGGGAATTTCAAAAAAGCGTATAAACGATCTTCACGGAAAGGGGAACGGCCGTGGAATCAAGAGTCGGAACACCAATGAAAAGCGCAAGCGTCTTTTATCACGGCGAGCTGGTCGCGCGGCTGCGGGCCAACATGGCGCGGGAGGACTGGGCGCGGCAAATGGCCGCGACCGTGACGGAATCCGCCCGGCCCTGGCTCGAGATGTCGGACGACGCCTTGTGGTCGCTGATGTTCGGCCCCGCCATCCCCCGTTCCTGGATGGTGTGGTCGAACGGGCATTGCCCGGCGTGCGCGAAACCGGCGACCATGTATAACTGGATCATGGATGGGCTCAACCATCCATGGAAGACCCGCTGTCCGCATTGTAAAGAACTGTTTCCCAAAAACGATTTCCACGCCTTTTACACGAGCGGACTGGACGCGCGCGGTGTTTTTGACCCGAAACGTGCCGATCGGACGCTGTTGTTCAACGCGGCGCATCCGGACCCCGCCGACCCGCTGCGCTCGTTCGGCGTGGACGATGGCGACGGTTATGTGGAAGGTGAAAATCGGTGGCGATTCATCGGCGCCTATCTGATCTACGGGCAATGGAAGCAGGTCGTGCTGGGCGGGGTTCGCGCCTTGTCGCACGCCTACGTTGTCAGCGGCGATCCGGTCTATGCCCGCAAGGCGGCGATCCTCCTCGACCGCGTCGCCGATCTCTACCCGACGTTCGATTTCGCCACGCAAGGATACAACTACGAGAAGAGAGGGACTCACGGCTATCTGGGTAATTGGCACGATGCCTGCGAGGAGACGCGGGAGCTGGCCCTGGCTTATGACATGATTTTCGACGGCATCAAGCTTGACCCCGGCCTGCCGGCTTTTCTATCCCGGAAGGCGCGGCAATACGGCCTTGAAAATCCCAAGACCTCGTTCGCGGATGTTCAGCGCAATATCGAGTCCGGCATTCTGGGCGACGCGCTGGCCAATCCCCATAAAATTTACTCGAACTATCCACGCCAGGAGATCGCGCTGATTCTGATGCGGGCGATCCTGGGCCGGCCCGGCGCGGAGACGGACCGCCTGATTGACGCCATGCTTGAACAGGCCACGGCCGTGGACGGCGTGACCGGCGAAAAGGGGCTGGCTAACTACTCTGCGGCCGTGATCCAGGCTCTGGCGGTTTTCCTCGCCCTGTGGGACCGGGCCGACGAGGGTTTTCTTCAACGCTGTTTGGACGTGCAACCCCGGCTCCGGCAAACCTACCGCTTTCACATCGACACCCTGTGCCTGGGTAAGTACTACCCGCTGGTCGGCGACACCGGCTGGTTTCCGCAGGAGATCGGTTCTTACTGTGGGGTTGCGTTCCGGCATCCGGCGGCCGCGGGCGAAAACGCGCGCGGCCGCCGCCTGTTGGCCGAGGCGCCCCTGGCGCCCTCGATGTTTTCCTTTTTGTGGCGCCTCCACCGATTGACCGGCGATCCCGCCTTCGCGCAGACGCTTTACCTGGCGAACGGCGAGACCGCGGACGGGTTGCCGCACGACCTGTTCGCCGCCAACGGGCGCGCCGTCCGTGATGGGGTGGCGCAGGTGATCGCCGCACAGGGTCCGATGCCGGTGGTCGGCGGCGTCAATAAAGAGCAATGGAATCTGGCCATCCTGCGCGCGGGCGTCGGCGAGCATGCCCGCGCGGCGTGGCTGAATTATGGCGTGGAGGGAAACCATCGCCACGCGGACGGCATGAACCTGGGGCTGTTCGCCTTCGGCCTGGACCTGATGCCTGACCTCGGCTACCCGCCTGTTCAATATGGCGGCTGGCACGCGCCCCGCGCGCGATGGTACATGAAGAGCGCGGCTCACAACACCGTGGTGGTGGACGGCCGGGACCACGCCTCCGCGCCGGGACGAACCACGCTCTGGGCCGACGGGCGGCTCTTCAAGGCCATTCGCGCGGAGGCGCCCGGCCTGATCCCGCCCGACGCGCTCCTGCCGGAAGGCCAACCCGCCAGGCGGTTCGAGCGTACGATCGTGCTGGTGGCCGGGCCGGCCCCCGATCGGTTCTACCTGCTGGACATCTTTCGCGTGGTCGGCGGCCTGGACCACGCCCGGTTCATGCACAGCGCCTTCGCCGAGCTGGCGACCGAGGGCCTGACGCTCGCCCCGGGCGAAGCGTACGGCCATGAGACCCGGATGCGCGATTTCCGCTGGGACCGGGCGCCCCGGCCCGGCTGGCGGGCGGAGTGGCGCCTCCTGGATCACGAGGCGCGCCAGCCGCATGACCCGCCCATTCGCCTCAGATACACCGACTTCACGGCCGGTGCCCAGACGGCAACCGCCGAGGGCTGGACGGCACTCGGCGGCTTCGGAGACGCCATGCGTCGCGAGGCGTGGATTCCATGCCTCGTGGTCCGCCGCCGGAGCGACACGGGCGTGCCGGCCGCCTCGACCTTCGTCGGCATCATCGAACCTTATCGCACCGATTCCGACATCCGGGCCATTCGGCGGCTGACCGTAACCGCCGGGGACGGCCGGGCCGGGCCTGAAGACCCCGTCGCCATGGAAGTGACCCACACGGACGGCGCCCAGGATTTGATCGTGGCCGCGGGGGAAGGGAACGGGGGCGCCGCCGGGTCGGCGCCGGAGACGGAATGCGTTTGGATTCAACGGGATTGGGACGTGGCGCTCGGCGGCGAGCTCTGTGTCGTGCGGCGCGTGCCGGCTGGCGCGATCTCGTATGTGGCCGCGGCTCATGCAAGCTCGATCCGCATCCACAAGCGGGAATGGACAAACGAGCGTCGGGACCGATTGCTGGAATGGCACAAATAACGTCTGGCTCATGCGCCCCGGGCGGCGCCCCGCGAAAAAGCTTTCGAAATAATGCTAAAAATAGTCACAAGATCATGCTTGCCGGACGGCGCCGGAAAAGGGAGAATGATCCGTGGCAAGACAAGCGTTGTCCGTGCGAATAAACGGTCAACCGGGGAGGAAAGACCGATGAAAGCTGATCGAGCAAGATGGGTTATGGCCGGCGTGGTGGCGGGGTTGACCGCGCTCGGCGG
>JAGYMT010000131.1 GCA_018400335.1 Kiritimatiellia bacterium
GCCCGTAGCTGACCGGTCGTTACAAAGCTTGAGAGCGGGCGCCGGCTGACGGCGCTGATCAAAAATTGCAACGGAGAGAAGGAAATGCCGAGACGGAATGATATTACCAAGGTTCTGATCATCGGGTCGGGTCCTATCGTGATAGGACAGGCCTGCGAATTCGACTACTCCGGCACGCAGGCGTGCAAGGCGTTGCGCGGGCTGGGCTACAAGATAGTGCTGGTCAATTCCAACCCCGCGACCATCATGACGGATCCCGGCATGGCGGACGCCACATACATCGAGCCGCTCAATGTCGAATCGCTCACGAAGATCATAGAGAAGGAACGCCCCGACGCCCTGCTTCCCAACCTCGGAGGACAGACAGGGCTCAACCTGAGCGCGGAGCTCGCCCGCGCGGGCGTGCTCGAGAAGTTCGGGGTGAAGGTTATTGGCGTGGAGATAGACGCGATAGAGCGCGGCGAGGACCGCACGATCTTCAAGGAGTCCATGAACCGGCTCGGGATAGACGTGCCCCGCAGTACTGCTGTGTATTCGGTGGAGGATGCCGAGAAAGCAGCGGCTGAACTCGGATACCCGGTGGTCGCCCGCGCGGCATACTGCATGGGCGGAACGGGCAGCGGTCTGGTCTACAATGTGGAGGAACTGCGCACGATCGTCAGCCGCGGACTCGCCGCCAGCCTTATCGGGCAGGTGCTCATCGAGGAATCAGTGCTGGGCTGGGAGGAGCTGGAGATCGAGGTCGTGCGCGACGCGAAGAACCAGATGATCACCGTGTGCTTCATCGAGAACGTGGACGCGATGGGTGTTCACACGGGCGACTCCTACTGCACCGCGCCGATGCTCACCATCTCGAAGGAACTTCAGGAACGGCTTCAGGATTACTCCTACAGGATCGTGGAGGCCATACGCGTGATTGGCGGCACGAACGTCCAATTTGCGCACGATCCCGTGAGCGACAGGGTGGTGGTGATAGAGATCAACCCGAGAACTTCGCGCTCTTCGGCGCTCGCCTCCAAGGCCACAGGCTTCCCCATCGCGCTGATTTCGGCAAAGCTCGCAAGCGGGCTCACGCTGGATGAGATTCCCTACTGGCGCGACGGCACGCTTGAGAAGTACACGCCTTCCGGCGATTACGTCGTGGTCAAGTTCGCGCGTTGGGCATTCGAAAAATTCAAGGGCGCGGAGGACAAACTCGGTACCCAGATGCGGGCAGTGGGCGAGGTGATGAGCATTGGCAGAAATTACAAGGAGGCGCTCCTGAAGGCCATTCGCTCCCTTGAGAACGGTCGGTACGGACTGGGCTTCGCGAAGAAGTTCCACGATATGCCGCTCGATGAGCTTATGAACAATCTGGTTCATCCGTCCAGTGAGCGGCAGTTCATAATGTACGAAGCGCTGCGCAAGGGCGCCGATGTGCAGGAGCTGTTCATAAAAACATATATCAAGCCGTGGTTTATCAACCAGATGAAGGAGCTGGTGGAGCTCGAGGAACAGATCCTCGCGTTCAAGGGGAAAGAGCTGCCCGACCGGTTGCTGGTCCAGGCGAAGAAGGACGGTTTCGCGGACCGCTACCTCGCGCAGATTCTCGGCGTTCCGGAAAAGGAGATTCGCGACAGGCGGACAGCGCTGGGGGTGGTCGAGGAATGGGAGCCTGTGCCGGTCAGCGGGGTTGAAGACGCGGCCTATTACTTCTCCACCTACAACCACGGAGAAACAGCGCCGAAAACGACAGCGTCAACCAGCGGGCAGAGGAAAAAGAAGATAATGGTGCTCGGCGGCGGGCCGAACCGGATCGGACAGGGCATCGAGTTCGACTACTGCTGCGTTCACGCCGCGTTCGCGCTTCGGGAGAAGGGCTACGAGACCATAATGGTCAACTGCAACCCGGAGACGGTTTCCACGGATTATGACACTTCCGACAAGCTGTACTTCGAGCCGGTCACGGTTGAGGATGTTCTGAGCATTTACGAGCGGGAGGAGCCGGAGGGCGTGATCGTGCAGTTCGGCGGGCAGACGCCGCTGAACATAGCCGGAGAGCTCGAGAAGGCGGGCGTGAAGATTATCGGGACGCCGCCGGACATCATTGATCTGGCCGAGGACAGGGACCGCTTCGCAGGAATGATGGAGAAATTGAAAATACCCATGGCCGAGGCAGGGATGGCATCGAATCTGGAACAGGCCCTGAAAGTGGCCGGCCGCATCGGCTATCCGGTCATGGTCAGACCGTCCTACGTGCTCGGGGGCCGCGGCATGGAGGTTGTGTATGACGAGGAGATGCTGGCCGTCTACGTCGCGGAGGCAGTGGGCGTCACGCCCGACCGCCCGATCCTGATAGACAGGTTCCTGGATAACGCGATAGAGGCGGAGGCGGATGCCATATCGGACGGAAAGGACACTTTCGTGCCCGCCGTCATGGAGCATATCGAGCTTGCCGGCATTCATTCCGGCGACTCGGCGTGCGTTATTCCGCCCGTCACCATCCATGCGAAACATATCCGGACCATTGAAGAGTATACCAGGAAGATAGCCGGCGAGCTCGGCGTGGTGGGCCTCATGAACATGCAGTACGCGATTGCGGAGGACGTGGTGTACGTCCTCGAGGCCAATCCGAGGGCTTCGAGAACAGTCCCGCTTGTTTCAAAAGTGTGCGGCATTTCCATGGCGCGCATGGCAACCGAGCTTATGCTGGGCAGAAAGCTCTCCGACCTGGCCGTCAAACGCGGCAAGATCGCCCATTTCGGCGTGAAGGAGGCCGTGTTTCCGTTCAACATGTACCCAGAGGTGGATCCGCTGCTCGGCCCCGAGATGCGGTCAACCGGCGAGGTGCTGGGCATAGCCGATTCCTTCGGCATGGCTTTCTACAAGGCCCAGGAGGCCGCCAAGCAGACCCTGCCGATTGAGGGCACGATTCTCATCACGGTGGCGGAGCGCGACCGCAAGGGCGTGGTTGATGTGGCAAAGCAGTTTGCCAAGCTGGGATTCAAGCTGAAGGCAACCGGGGGCACGCGCGCGTTTCTCGCCGCCCACGGCATCGAATCCGAGCTTGTTCTGAAGATGCATGAGGGGCGTCCCAACATCGTGGATATAATCAAGAACGGAGAAATCCAGCTCCTGATCAACACGCCGGCGGGCAAGCGCAGCCAGTACGACGACTCCTACATACGCAAGACCGTCATCAAGCACAAGGTGCCCTACATAACAACCCTGGCCGCCGCGGCGGCCGCGGCGAAGGGCATCGCTGCGTACCGCAAGGGACGGGCGCCAGTCAAGTCCGTCCAAAGCTACCACGCCGAGATCAGGGAAGAAGGATAGCGTAGAAACGGGATTGTGATCGGCATATCTCTACTTTGCGACATCTACAGGATCGCGTTAAGGGTGCCGCCGACCAGCAGGGTGGTGAGTAGCATTATGCCTATGCTCTTGAGCGTGTCGCGAACGCCGAGCTCCTTGAAGAGCACGATGAAGGTCGCGATGCACGGGAAGAACATCGCCAGCGCGGTGACGGCAACCGTGAGCTGCTTGGCGGTCAGGCCGAGGGTTCCCAGCATTCCGATCGCGACGTCCTTGCGGAGAAACCCGATTGCCAGGGCTATAACCGCTTCCTTCGGCAGACCGAACACCCTCGTCATCACCGGCGCGGCGAGGTCGGCTATGAAGTCGAAAATCCTGAAGAAATAGAGGATGTTGATTGCAGCCACGCCGAGCAGGACGATCGGAAGCGCCTCCTTCAGGAACTCGTGCATTCGCATCCAGAGTTTCTTGAACAGCACCAGAAAGGACGGAAAACGGTATGGCGGGACTTCCATTATCAGGGTAGGGCTCAGCCCCTTCAGGACAATGTTGAGCACGAGGCCGAGGGTGATCCAAACGATGAACAGAGACAGGTAGACTATCAGCACGTACTTCCCCCCGCGCTCCCCGAGCAGTCCCCATATCATCGCCTGCAGCGCGGCACATGGCACGCCAATGGAAATGATCGTGGCGGCAATGAACCGTTCCCTTCTGCTCTCAAGCACGCGCGTGGCCATTATGCCGGGGACATTGCAGCCGAGCCCGAGAAGACTTGGAATGACAGCCCAGCCGTGCAGGCCCATGTGGTGCATCATGGTGTCCAGCAGCACCGCCAGCCGCGGCAGGTAGCCGAAATCCTCGAGAAACCCCAGCACCAGGTAGAACGCGAAGACGTAGGGCAGAACCATCGCCACCGGAACGAACAGGCCGGTTGTCAGAAGGCCGAAAGACTGTACAAAGTCCACCTTGCCGTCAATCAGGCCGCCTATGACTATGGTGTGCAGGAAGCTGCCGGGACCGAGAATGGCGCTCAGCTTCATGATAACCGGGAGCCAGAGGTTGTTGAACAGCGGCTCGAACAAGTGCGCTATGAGGGTCTCGCCGACGAAGCGGACTATTTGGAAGGACGCGAACATCACCAGTACGGCCAGCGCGAGGCCGGTGAACGGCTTCACGGAGGCGTCCCCGAGCGCCTCCAGTATGGTGTGGTGCCTGTGATGGAGGGACTGCACCTCGCTGGCTATCCTGCCGACCTCGGTCCACCGCTCCTCCTCAGCGCGCTGCTTCACCGACGGGTTGGCGGCTTCCGGGATGCGCGATACAAGCTCCTTCAACCCTTCGCCCGACACGGCGACGGTCGGAACCACGGGCACACCCAGAAGCTCTTCCATCTTCGGCACGTCAATTTTAATCCCCTTGTGCCTCGCATCGTCCCAGATGTTCAATGCCACGATGACCGGGACGTTCTGCTCCAGAAGATGCAGGGTTAAATGGAGGCTCCTCTCGATATTCGTGGCGTCAACCACGTTAATGACCACGTCCCCTTCATTGAGCATCTCCACGGCTATCTCTTCTGCCTTCGATGTGGTCTCCAGCCCGTAAATTCCTGGCACATCAACGAGACACATTCGCTCGCCGGCCACCTTCATAAAGCCCTGCGTGAAGCCGACGGTGGTCCCGGGATAGTTCGAGGCCATGACGCGAACGCCGGTGAGCCGCGAGAAGACCGCGCTCTTTCCGACGTTCGGATTGCCCATGAGCAGTATCTTCTTCACCTGTCCGCCTCTACGATCACCTTGTAGCAAACGCCGAATCCGAGGGCAGTCTGGGAATTACCTATTTGCAGGACAACCGGGCCGTGTGAGAAGGTGCCGCTGACCCTCTTGATCTCGACGCCGGGCATGATCCTGAGCGCGCGCAGCCGGTTCTGCACTCCGCCGCCGCCAAGCACCTCGACGATTTTCCCCATCTCCCCGTTCTTCATATCAGCCAAAGGAATACGTTCGGGCATATTAAAACAGCCTCCCTATTTCCTGTTCCTGCATTTTGAACAAAAGCCGCCTATCACGTGTATGTGCCAGCGCATATCGAAATCATGCTGTTTGCATATCCTGGCCTGAGTTCCGTCAATACCGGCATCATGGAACTCGAACACTTTTCCGCACTTCATGCACTTCAAATGGTCGTGATGCTCGCGACCGAGCGCCTGCTCATAGCAGAGATGCCCATCCTCGCTGAGCGAAGTCCTGATCAGACAGGCCTCCAGCAGGTGCGGAATGGCCCGGTATATCGAAACCTTTGCCAGCTTCACCCCGGGATTTGCCTTTCTTACGCGCAGGAACAGCTCGTCCACGTCGAAATGCCCGTCCTTGCGGCAGATCTCCTTTATGATCATCCGCCGCTCGGGCGTGAACCGCATTCCGCGCGACGCGCAATATTCCCTGAAAACATTTTCCGGCTCACTCATGGCCGCACCTTCTTGTTGTTATTGCAATACGGTTGCAATAAGAACAAACGCGGAGTTTCTTTGCAAGAATAATCTCAACAGCATCCTGCCCATCCGGGCAGCAATTCTAATTTGGCCGCCCCCCCCGCGACCCATGCGTGTTAAGTTAACCGGCGCGATATAATTTTACAACATGCCGAATGACAATAGCT
>JAGYMT010000132.1 GCA_018400335.1 Kiritimatiellia bacterium
GCCGTGCCGGTACCACGGTGTATGACCGCACCTTCATGGAGACCTTCATCCGCCCCGGACCTGGCGCCTCGAACTGGGTCACGCGCACCAACTACCCGCTGACCGGCATCCTGCCCTGCGGAGACGACAGGATGATGCTGTTCGTCAACCGCCATTACATGCAGGATTCATGGCATGTCGAGCGGATGCTCCTGCGCACCGATGGCTTCGCGTCAGTCCACGCTCCGTGGGCAGGTGGTGAGATGCTGACCAAACCACTGACGTTTGCGGGAACCGCGTTGGAACTCAATTATCGCACCAGCGCCGCCGGCTCGGTACGCGTCGAAATTCAGGATGCCGCCGGTCACTCGATCCCCGGCTTCGCGCTCGCAGACTGTGCCGAGATCATCGGTGACGAGATCGACCGGGTGGTGGCGTGGAAGACAGTCAGCGACCTCAGCCGCCTCGCCGGGCGGCCGGTGCGCTTGCGTTTTGAGATGAAGGACGCGGATTTGTTCGCGTTGCGGTTTATGCAACAATAGACATCGGGAAAGGACGAGAGAAAATGATCAACTTGAAAGTGGAAATGGAAACGCCGGTTGTCATCGGCGAAGGAATCGGGCATTACTGGTTCCCATGCAGCGCGAACCGGTTCGCGACCGGAGAGGTGTTCGTGGGCTGGGGGCTGAGCTCGGATTCCAACGAGATTCAAGTGTCCGGCGGCATGCTGGCCATGTCGCCCGACAACGGCGCTACCTGGCCGTTGAAGTACCAGGTCGCCCGCGGCCCGCTGCTGAACTTCCGGCGGCGGGACGGCGCCTTAGGCGGCACTTATTTTCAGGGCGTGCCGGCCTCGGCTTCGCAGTCGCGGCGGGCTCGGTTCGGCTATGTGACACTCAGCGAAGGAGGGCGCCGATACACATTCGAGCCGGATTGCGTATTCGTCGAGGGGTTTCCGCGCGATCTGGCGCGGTCGCCTCACGAGGGAAAATGGTCCCGCGAGTGGCCGCTGGGAATCGCCATGAACGCGGGCTGTGCGCGGCTGGGCGACACACTGTTGGCCGTTCCCTATGTTCGCTACGCGGGCGCGGAAAAGACCGCGGTTGTCACCATCGAGTCGCAAGACGAAGGCCGCACCTGGCGCTATGTAAGTGAGATATTCGCGCCAGATGCGCTGCCCGACATGGCGGAAGGAGCTACGGAAGCCGACCTGACGCAACTGGCCAACGGCGACCTGTTGTGCGTGGCGCGGACAGGAGGCTGCGTCCAGCCAACGCAGCAGCTTGTCCAGGCGCGCAGCTCCGACGGCGGACGCACATGGTCGCCCGCGCGCCGCATCTCGCCGTTCAGCGTGTATCCATGCCTGCGCCGACTTGACAACGGCGTTCTCGCGCTTGCCGCCGGCCGCCCCGGCCTGTTCCTGTGGCTTTGCGAGGACTGCATGGGTGAAGAGTGGAGCCAGTTCGATATCGCCGCTCATCACAACGGAGCGATGGACGAAAAACATCGAATCGGCGACGCATTCTACGGCGAGTCGCGCGCAGAAATGGGACAAACAACCGCCTACACGCAGATCGTACCTCTGGACGGAGGCCGTCTGCTTTACATCTATGACCGGACGCCGTTCGGATGGTCGCCCGTGCCGGCTGATTCGCCGGAGCGAAGCCGAATCTACGCGATGCCCATGACGATCAGCCGGGAAGAAGCCTGAATGGAAAGGAATGTCTCATGACTAAAGCAATAAACATCGGCTCGCGCCGCGAGCTGTTCGTGGACGACCTGCTCATCGAACGGATGACTGACGCGCGGCTGCAACTACAGAAGCCCGAGCGTCGGGAGGTCGCAGCCTGTTTTGATGCCCCGTGGGAGGATTTCGCCGCCTTTCCCATCCGCATTCTTCCGTGGCACGGTGGCTGGCGCCTGTACTACCGCGCCGGCATTCTCGATCTGGCTCGGGAGGCGGAGACCAGCGCCACCGCTCTGGCCGAGAGCCGCGACGGCATCAAATTCACCCGTCCGGATATCGGACTGTGCGAATACAAGGGATCCAAGCAGAACAATATCCTCAGGATTGGCGGGACACTCAACATGGCGCCGCCTTTCCTGGACGCGAACCCGGATTGCCTGCCGGAACAACGCTTCAAAGGAGTGACAGGCGGGGAGGGCAAGCTCTGGGCGTTGTCTTCGTCCGACGGTCTTCGCTGGAAGCCAATGCAACCCGCACCGTTGGAGTTGCCTGGCTGGTTTGACACTCTCAACACCGCGTTCTGGGACACAGTGTCCGGCTGTTATCGCTGCTACACGCGCAGCTTTCACGAGGCGTCAGACGGTCGCGTGATCGAAGGTTATCCTTTCATGAACGGAAAGCAGCCGGTCCGTGCGATCCAGCACGCTACCTCGCCCGACTTCATCCACTGGTCGCCGCCCGAACAGCTCCAATACGCCGACGGAGAGATAGGCACGCAGCTCTATACCAACGCGATCGTCCCTTGTCCCGGCGCTGAGCATATTTATCTTGGCTTCCCAAACCGTTTTGTCGAGGAGCGCAAGCCCGATCCGGCGCATCCCCGTCCCGGCGTGAACGACGCGCTGTTCATGGCCAGCCGCGACGGCGTGCTCTGGACGCGCCGGCTCGACGCCTGGGTCCCGCCGGGCCTCGATCCGCTGAACTGGACAGATCGCAACAACTACCCGGTTTGGGGCATTGCCGAGACCTCGCCGACCGAGTGGTCCATGTTCATCTCCGAACACTATGAGCACAAGGGCGTCCCAACACGCTTGCGTCGGCTGGCCATTCGGCCGTGGGGCTTTGTCTCGGTGCATGCGGACTACGCCGGCGGCGAGATGCTCACCAAGCCCATCACCTTTGCCGGCGGTCAACTTCGCCTCAACGCCCGCACCTCGGCCGCCGGCTCGATCCGGGTCGAGGCGCAGGATGCGGACGGACGGCCCGTGCCGGGATTCGCCCTGCACGACATGGCGCCCTGGTTCGGCGACGCGCTGGACGCGGCGGTCGCGTGGAAGAACGGAGGCGACATCTCGGCTCTCGCAGCACGCCCCGTGCGATTGCGTTTCGAGATGAAGGATGCTGATTTGTTCGCGTTGCGATTTGTAAAAAACCCTGCCAATTCAGTTTAAGATTTCAGGTGTTGAGATATCCGCGACAAACTAAAAAAACTCTTTGCATTGATGTAAAGTTCCTGATAATCCTGATAAAAGCAAAGGCTTTTGTGGTCAGCGGGAGCGCACATTACTCAAAAGTTAGAGCGATTTTTTTCAATCATGGCAGACAACAATACATCTGAGCCGGTGCGGACCTTCACTTTTCGCGCAGTCGCGGTTGGTGCGTTCGCGCTTGTAATCCTTGCGATATGGATTCATTTTCATGAAGTTCTCGTTTCGATGCCCCACATACTTGCGGAGAACAGTCCGCCCGCTGGGGCAGTCGGCGTTCTGCTTGGCGTGGTAGGAATCGGAGTCCTTCTGGCGCGGCTACGTCCGTCTCTCCGTCTGAGCCGGGGCGAGCTTGCCGTGATTTACGCCATGTTGGTCGCGGCGGCGCCTATCATGAGCCAGGGGATGTGGCACAGATTCCTCGGACTCATGGCTGCCATTCCGCACAATGAGGGTGGGTTCGAAAAGCTTACGGATAGTTACTCGGAGAAACTTTGGCCGCACGGCCATCATCTCATTGATAACAGACGTTTTGCGAATGGCCTTGAAGGTTTCGTGGTTGAGCCGGCCAACCGTGCCGACGTCATCGAGGCGGAGCGGACGCCTATAGGTGCGACAACCGCCGTCGAGTTGGTCAATCCCGAATCCGTGGAAGACGACTAGACGACGGTGTTGCGCATTTCCCTCAATCGTTTCAGCGGTTGCAGCCGCGAACTTCTTGTGCCCGGCGAACGCTATTATTGCGCGATGCTGGTCAGACTTGAAGACATGGCTGTTTCCTCCCGGTTTGAAGTGGAACTCAAGACTGATGATGGGGGGATTGCGCTTATTCGGACGCTGACGCGCTGCACGCGGGATATGTACAGCACGCCCGGGGGCTTTCAACGCCATGTGACACCCTATGTGACGATTCCACGGCGGCTTGACACCCGGGCCGAAATTGTCTGCACTCTCACGGGGCCGGGCCGCGTAGCCGTCACCGACATCTGTTTTTTCAACAATGAGGCCATGGCTCGTTTATACAAGGGAAGCATGGAGGTTAGAGAATCCGACCTGCCGCTTCTCCCTGCGAACGAGCGCGCATCGCTGGTTGTGAGACCGGATAACCTGGTCTCCTTCCGCGGTCTGTTGTATGTATTGAGAGGCTACATTCCCTATGCCATGTGGTGGCGGCCTTTGTTATACTGGTTCTCAATCGTTCTCGCTCTTTTCGGGGCGCTCTACGGAGTCGCTGTAATATTCCGAGGCCAATGGGAGGATGTGGAGCACTTTGGTTTTCCGATAGCCAGGCTGCCCGGCATGCTCCTGGAGGAGCGCGAGGAAGGCGGGGTGGTGCGCCGACCGATCTACCAATCGAAGATGTTCAAGGCCGGCGTCGCCACAGCGCTCGTTCTCGGAGTCATCCGCGGCGTCTCTTTCTACGTCCCGGGCGTGCCGTCCCTTGAGATAAACGTGAACCTGATAGACTATGTTTCCTCCCATCCTGTCCTCGCGGCATTCATGGGTGGAATGGGCGGTTCTACATTTTCAGCCACATGGATTATTGTGTCCGTTGCATTCTTCGTTGACATGGAGTTGCTTGCGAGCGTGCTGGTCTTCTTATTGATATCTCGCATTCCATACGCGATCGGGGAGATGACCGGATGGAAAAACATCGCAGGTGACTTCGGCAACTTCCCGTTCCCGCAAGAGCAACACATAGGCGCTTTTTTAGGCATGGCCATTGTGACGCTCTGGGTGTCGCGCCGCCATCTTGCGGGCGTGTTCAAAACGATATTCGGGCGGCCCGGCGGAATGGACGACAGCCGGGAAGTCATGCGCTATCGCACAGCCGCCGTCCTGATCGCCGTTTGCGTATCCGCAATAGGAGTTTGGGGAGTCATGTCCGGCATGGGTCCATGGAACGCGCTTCTTTTTTTCGGGTTCATGCTGGCGTGCGGCTTCGTGGCGGCTCGAATTCGCACTGAATTCGGAGCGCCCACCACTTATTTCACGCCCTACTATCCTTTCCTGCTATTCTTTCTTTTCGGCGGCTTGCGCATTTTCAGCCTCCAGGCTATGGTGCTTGCTTATGTCGCCGGCGGGTTCATGTCGGTGGCTCAGTTCCTGATGTTCGCGCCCACGCAGGTCGAAATGATGCATTTGGCCAACCGTCTGCAAGTTTCGCGCAAGGGTCTCGCGCTCGGAGTGACTTTCGGAATCGTGGCCGGTCTGGTGCTGGGCGGCTACGTTATGCTTGTATGGGCATACGGGCGCGGCGGGGAGAATATGGAGTATTACAGAGAATGGTCGTTGAAGCAGTTCTGGTATTTATACTCGTTGCTTTCGTCCATGAATAAAGCCGATGTCTATTCTCTCGCCCAGGCGGCTGGCTCGGGCGATGGCATTGCCCACATGAGCCAGGGTTGCGGACCGATGGTTGCTGTCGGCGCCGGCGCCGCGGTCACTGTGATTGTCACCGCCCTTCGCGCGTGGGTTACCGGCTTCTGGCTGCATCCCATCGGCTATGTTCTGGCGAACAGCCATTTCATAGGTTGCTGGGGTTCGCTGCTGACCGCATTCGTCGTCAAGTTCATAAGTCTGAAGCTCGGCGGTCCTCGCTTCGTGCGCGAGCAGATGATGCCTTATTTCGCCGGCATGTTCTGCGGTGTCATAGGAGCCATGTTCTTCTGGGATGTCATTGGCGCCATTGCCATGGGCCGCGCGCTGGGCGACAATGTGACCGGCTACGAGGAACTGCTCT
>JAGYMT010000133.1 GCA_018400335.1 Kiritimatiellia bacterium
CGCATCGTTCGCGCACTGCCGCACGCACACCTGGCACTGTATGCAACGCTCGGGGTCGCGCTCCACCACGAATTCAGGTTGTACCAGCCATTTTCGCATTTGTCTTCTCTCTGCCTCGATTATGGGCTCAGAATGAATAGGCGGCCGAGACGCTCCCGTAGACCCGATCCTTTTCGTCATAGGTTTCATCGCCACCGGCCCTGATCGAGCCGTCCAGCAGTGTCGTATAGTGGATAGCGCCGGCCAGCGACAGGTTGTCGGTGAACGCGTAGCCCAGGCCCGCGGACAGGTTGAGGTCGTTGAGCGCGATACTCTTCTTCCCGAAGTAATAATTGTTGTAGTCCCTGTCGCCCATCCCGATTGAGGCGCCAAGGCCAAGCTCCAGTTGCTCGGTCAATGCAATGCCTTGTCCCAGCTCAAAGCTGCCGTAGAACCCGTTCACCTCGTCCACGTCGTAATAGAGAGTAAGGGTGGGGGCAAGGATCACATCCAATCCCAATTCGACGAATAGCTCGCGGGTGTCGCTGTCCTTGCGGTCAGGAACGTCCGGATGTCCGTCCGGGGTTCCGGCTTCATAATCGCCCTCCTTGGGGAACAGGTACTCTATTACGCCTACCGACACGCCCAGCGTGCCGCTCAGGGGCAGTTGGTATGCGACGGTTAGGTCAACTTCCGTGAACTCGCCGCGGCAGTCCGCCTTGTCTGTAAGGTCCATGTTTCCCCATGCGCTCAGCGACAGGCCGAAGTCTGCGCTCGCGGAGAATGCCGGCTGGAGCACCGACTCGCTGTTGAGCACCTGGCCGCGCCATACGTATGAAGAAAAGTACTCCACATCAAGCGAAGCTTCCGCGCCGCGCGCCGCAAAGCATGAAATCATCATAACCGCCATTCCAGCCGCCAATCTATCCATTCTGAATTTCATATTTGTATCCTTCAGTACTGTTAATTTCTAATCTTCACTCCTTACCCGACCCACCACCGGAACGCCGCCCTCGGCGTGCCAAATCAAATCGGGCTCTTTGCAGACCACCCTTATGGCCGCTTCCTCGCTGGCGATGAAAAGCATGTCATTATGGCGGGCTGCCACCATCGGCCTGAGCTTGGTTCTGTCGTTCAGGCCGATCATTCCGCCGGTTCGGCCCACGACCACGCTGAACGGTCCGTTGAGCAGCGCGCCGCCATACACGATCCGTAACGTCTTTGACATCCGGCGGGAATCAACGTCCATCTTATCAATCTGTGACCAGAACGACGGTGCTAGCACCCGGCACGCTGCATCGAGCGGAAGCGCGTGCTTGCGCATTAGGAGATCGAAGAGATAGGTTATGACCTCGGTATCCGTGTGGAGCGAGCAGTGATAGCCGAAGTTTTCGAGGTATCTCCTGTTGATCCCGTAGGACGAAATTTCGCCGTTGTGCACAACTGCCCAGTCCAGCAGCCCGAATGGATGGGCGCCGCCCCACCAGCCGGTGGTATTGGTGGGGAAGCGTCCGTGTGCCAGCCAAAGGTAGGCCTTGTATTCGTGAAGACGGAAGAATCTGCCTATGTCCTCCGGGAATCCGACTCCCTTGAACACGCCCATGTTTTTGCCGGACGAGAGCACGAAGGCGCAGTCAATGACTCGGTTTATGTGAAGCGCGGTCCTCGCCATCAGGTCATCCTCGGTCTCCGCGCAGAAGCGCTCCATCACGTCCGGCCTCACGCGTACGAAGTAGCGGTGCAGTATCGGGCTGGGGCCAACAGCCTCTTGCATGTCAATAGGGATGGGCTCATCGTGCGAGATAACGCAGTTCTGTTCGATATATGAACGGGTGACGGCGTCAACTCCGGGCTCGTCGAACATCACGTGCAGTGCGTAATCATCCGGATGGTTCGGGTATATCCCGTATGCCGCGAAGCCGCCGCCAAGCCCGCTTGACCGCTCGCGCATATTGGCGATTGATTCCATGATCATATCGCCGGAAAAGAGATTGCCCTTTTCAGACATCATGCCTGAAATGGCGCAACCGCTGATTTCTTTTTCATCGCGAAAGCGTATCATTACACGTCCTCGAATATGAGCGGCAGATGGCGCTTGTGCGCCGATGCCGCCTTCATCCTGCTCACCCGTTCAAGCAGCTCCGTTGGAACCCCGTTCATTCTGCCCGACTCTATCGCGTCCAGGGCCGAGTCGAGCTCATTATACGACATGCCCATCTCGCCCTCGTCCGTCTGCCCCATCCAGAGTCCCGCGCTCGGCGGCTTGCTGATAATCCTCTCAGGAACGCCGATTTCCATTGCGAGCTTCCGTACCTCGCCCTTGTAGAGCGAGCCCAGAGGCAGGAGATCAACTCCGCCGTCGCCGTGCTTCGTGAAATAGCCCGCCATGAGTTCGCTCCTGTTGCCCGTGCCTACCACTATGTAGGACAGCTTGTTCGCCCAGTAATAGAGCGCAGCCATCCTCAGGCGCGGCTTGAGATTAGCCGGCGCGATATCGGGCGCCCCGGGCAGCACTTCGAGCATCGCTTTTAACGGCCCGTCCAGGCGCACGGTCTCCGTTCTCACCCCGAACCGGGCGGCGGCGATCAGCGCGTCTCTTTCATCCTCGTTCGCCGATCCGCACGGCATGATCACGCCCAGCACGTTGTCGTTCAGCGCCATGGCGCAGAGCCCGGCAACCACGGCCGAATCAATGCCGCCGCTCAATCCCAGAACCGCGCCGCGCATTCCGGCTATCCGCACGCAGGCGCTTATCCACCCGGCGATTCTGTGCGGCAGATCTCCATTTTGTCCCGATTCTTCACAGGATCGGCAGATATCGTTCGATTTCATATTGGCTCACATGTGTCCTGAACCCGTCCCATTCAATTTTCTTGTTGGCGATGAACTTCTCGAATATGTGGTCGCCAAGCGCCTCGTGCACGAGTTCGCTCTTCTCGGTCGCCGCGACTGCCTCATCGAGACTGCCTGGCAGCGACGTGATTCCGTCCGTCGCGCGCTCCTTCTCCGACATCTCAAAAATGTCCTTTTCGATCGGCTCCGGCAGCTCGTACTTCTCATCTATGCCCTTCAGGCCCGCGGCAAGCATTACCGCGAACGCCAGGTAGGGGTTGCATGCCGGGTCCGGACACCGGAACTCAACGCGGGTGGCCTTCTCCCTGCCCGGCTTGTACATCGGCACGCGGACCAGAGCCGAGCGGTTGCGGCGCGCCCACGAAACGTAGACGGGGGCCTCGTAGCCCGGCACGAGCCGCTTGTAGGAGTTCACCCACGGCGCGACCACGGAGCATATCTCCCGCGCGTGGCGCAGCAGCCCGGCGATGTATGACTTGCCCGTTGCGGAGAGGTTATACTTGTCGCCCGCGTCAAAGAACGCATTCTGCGAGCCCTTGAACAGCGATTGATGCGTGTGCATGCCGCTTCCGTTTTCGCCGAATACGGGCTTTGGCATGAAGGTGGCGTAGACGCCGTGCTTCATGGCCACTTCCTTGACCGTGAGCCTGTATGTCATCGCGTTGTCGGCCATGGCAAGCGCATCGGAATAGCGCAGGTCAATCTCGTGCTGGCTCGGCGCGACTTCGTGATGACTGTATTCGCATGCGATCCCCATCTCCTGGAGCGTCTGCACCGTCTCCCTGCGGAGATCGCTGGCGACGTCGAGCGGGGTGAGGTCGAAATAGCCGCCGTGATCGAGCGGGGCAGGGGTGGTTGAATCCTTGAAATAGAAGAATTCAAGCTCCGGGCCGACGTAGAATGTGTAGCCCAGTTTGGCTGCCTTTTCGAGGTTCCTCTTCAGCGCGAAGCGCGGGTCGCCCTCGTAGGGGGAGCCGTCCGGCTTCTGCACATCGCAGAACATGCGCGCCACCGCGCCACGCTCTGAATTGCGCCAGGGAAGGATCTGAAATGTTGACTTGTCCGGCATGGCTATCATGTCGCTCTCGTGGATCCTCGCAAAACCCTCGATGGATGAGCCGTCGAACCCCATCCCTTCTGAGAGCGCGGTCTCGAGCTCGTCCGTTGTTATCGCGAAACTCTTAAGGAACCCTAGCACATCCGTGAACCAGAGCCTCACGAACCGAACGTTCTTCTCCTCTACAAGCTTTATGATATCGCCATCCGTCATATCCTTCTTCATCCGTTCTCCTTTCTAATGGCTTCGCCAACCCTCACCCCCTGCCCTCTCCCAGGGGGAGAGGGTGATCGGTTGGTAAGCGACGCATAGTTTTCTTGTTTTTTCTGGCGGTTTCTCAACAATGAGGCACTATTGCCCTTGTTCTGTCGAAAATGTTGATCTAACGCCTAGCCCCTAGCCCCTAACGCCTAGCGCCTTCCCCCCTAGCGCCTTCCCCCTAACCCCTAGCACCTTCCCCCTAACCACTTCCCCTCACCCTATCGCGTTGCCGCCCCGCTCCCCGCTTCGAATGCGTATGCAGTCCTGCAGTTCCGTTACGAATATCTTCCCGTCGCCGATGTTCCCGGTGCGGGCGCCCTTTATAATCGCCTCGATTGTCGCCTCCACGAAATCCTCGTTCACCGCTATTTCGAGCCGTACCTTGTTGAGCAGGTTGATCTCCTCGATGACCCCGCGGTACGTTTCGCTGTAGCCCTTCTGCTCTCCGCAACCTTTTGCCGATGAAACTGTCATTTTGCACACCTTCGCATCGAAGAGCGCCTTCCTGATGTCCATCAGCTTATGGGGCTGTACCATTGCCGTAATCAGTTTCACGAATGCCTCCCATTGTCAGCAGTCAGTCGATGTTCAATATTTGGAATCCGCTGTACGACTCCATTCCATGTTCGGCTATGTCCAGGCCCTTCAGTTCGTCGGTCGGCGAAACCCTCAGGCCAATCGTCTTGTCGGCGGCCTTGAAGATAAGCCACATAGCCCCCATCACGAAAACCACAACCGAAAATGCGCCCGCCGCCTGCACGCCGAGCTGAGCGAAACCGCCGCCGTGGAACAGGCCGTTGCGCGCAAGGCCGAGCGACTCCTGCCCGAACAGTCCGACCGCCAGCGTTCCCCAGAGTCCGTTGAACCCGTGCACAGCCACGGCGCCCACGGGATCGTCAATGCCGAGGCGGTCAAGAAGCCGCACACCCAGGACCACGATCGCGCCGGCGGCCAGACCGATCACTATGGATGCCGCGGGCGTGACGTAGGCGCAGGGCGCCGTGATCGCCACGAGCCCGGCTAGCGCCCCGTTCATCGTCATGGAGAGGTCCGGCTTTCCGAACATGATCCACACTATCGTCATGGCGGAGAGCCCGGCAACGGCCGCGGCCAGGTTGGTGTTCATCGCCACAAGGGAGATCAGGCTGCCGTCGCCGACCGAGAGCGTCGAGCCGGGGTTGAACCCGAACCACCCGAACCATAGGATGAAGGTTCCGAGCGAGGCCAGGGGGATCGAGTGCGCAGCTATCACCTTTGCCGATCCGTCGCTCCGGAACTTGCCGATGCGCGGACCCAGCATTATCGCCCCCACCAGCGCCGCCCAGCCGCCGGTGATGTGCACCACCGTTGACCCTGCAAAGTCCGCGAAGCCCAGGGAGGAAAGCCAGCCGCCTCCCCAAATCCAGTGACCTACGACAGGGTAGACGAATGCCGATATGAGGAACGAGTAGATCAGGTAGGCGCCAAACTTCATCCTTTCGGCCACTCCGCCCGCCACGATTGTCGCCGCCGCCCCGCAGAACACCGTCTGGAACAGGACGAACCCGTAGAGCGGAATACCACCCTCGTAGACCGCGCCTTTCAGGAACCAGCCCTGCGTACCGAAGAACGCATTGCCGGCCCCGAACATTATCGCATATCCGAATATGAAGAACCCCAGAGAGGCCATGCAGAAATCAATAAAATTCTTCATCAGGATGTTGCA